>JBEGQB010000112.1:0-6614 GCA_041181165.1 Actinomycetota bacterium | reverse complement strand
ATACTGCCCGGCTCATTGTCCCAGACAATCCACCTGAGGGCAACGCGTTCCCGCTGCTTCTATACCGACTCGGCTGCCGGTCCGTTCCCCGGGTCCTTCTTCTGGACCTCGGCGTCGGGTCCCCACGGAGTCGAACGGCGTCGGCGTGCCGCACCGGCCGGTGAAATGGCGTCCTGACCGAAACGCTCACGAATCTCGTCGATGGCCCGACTTGCCGGAGCCCAACGCCGGTCCAAGGACGAGACGTCGGTCGAGGTATTGGAGGTCGGCGAGTCGAACAAGGACATCTGCTCGACCGGTTCGACGAAGTTGGCGACACTGACACCCACCAAGCGGACACCGATCGATGGATCGAACGAGTCGAGCGCGGGCACGAGCGCCGCCACCATCGCCGGCCCGGTGGTCATCGGCGATTCGGGAGTGACCGAGCGAGTGATGGTCTCGAACGACGAGAACCGAACCTTCAACATCACTGTTCGCGCCGCCCAACTATGGCTACGAAGCCGCGATGCCACGACATCGGCGAGGCGAACCATCTCGGTCCGGATCTCGTCGGGTGAATGAAGGTCATGCGAGAACGTCTCTTCCTGCCCGATCGATTTCGCTTCGCGTTCAGGGACGACCGGGCGCTCGTCGTAGCCGCGCGCGAGTTCCAGCAAGTGGGTGCCGTGTGCCTGGCCGATCGATCGAAGTACGACGTCGTCGGGCAGACCAGCAAGATCACCCACCGTATGCACGGACAACCGCTCGAGTTTCCGAAGTGTCGCCGGCCCGACTCCCCATAGGGCCGAAACGGGTAGCGGATGAAGGAACTCCAACTCTCGGCCCGGCTCCACGCTGAGCACTCCAGGACCGGCGGTCACCTGTCCGTTGGCCACACGTGGCTTGGCCGCCTTCGAAGCCAACTTGGCGATGAATTTGTTGGCGGCCACTCCCACCGAACAGGGAAGGTCGAGCTCCCGACGAATCGCTTCCCTGATCCGATGACCGATGGAAACCCCGTCGCCGAAAAGATGCACGGCACCGGTCACATCGAGAAACGCTTCATCGAGCGCGATCGGTTCGACCAATGGCGTGTGAGCACCGAATATCTCGTGAACCTGTCGACTCACTTCTGCATAATGCGCGTGATCCCCGGACAAAAAGACGGCTTGCGGACACAAGCGTCGTGCCCTGGACGACGGCATCGCCGAGAAGACGCCGAAACGGCGCGCCTCGTAGTTGGCGGCCGCCACGACACCTCGATTCCCTGCTCCCCCCACCACCACCGGTCGTCCGATCAGCTCGGGGTGCCGACGCATCTCGACCGAGACATAGAACGCGTCCATGTCGACGTGGAGGATCGTTCGGTTCATGAGGCTCGCCGTCGACCTCGTCGCCAGTCCTTCCAAGCGAGTCGCGTCACGAGCCGAAACGCTTCTCCGATGATGTGATGACTGAGTTTCGACTCACCGTGCACTCGGTCGGCGAAAACGATGGGAATCTCGACTATGCGTCCGTTGCACCGAACCAAACGGTGGGTCATCTCGACCTGGAACCCGTAACCCTCGGCCTCGACGCTGCCGAAGTCCATGCGTTGCAATGCGTCCACCGAATAGGCGCGAAAACCGCTCGTCGCATCGTTCACGGCAAGTCCGAGCATTCCCGCGGCATAACGGTTCCCCCAACGCGACAGGAACCGTCGGAGATAGGGCCAGTTCACGCACCTGCCCCCCGGTACGTATCGGCTACCAATGGCCAAGTCGGCGCCCAACTGGACCGCCGACACCAACTCACGCAAATACGCAGGATCGTGGGAGTGGTCGGCGTCCATCTGTACGCACACCGTTGCGCCGGCGCCGATCGCCTCGGCGAATCCGGCCCGATACGCCGCTCCCAGCCCCTGCTTCTCCGATCGTCGCAGGACGCTCACCAATGGATCGACCGAAGCGACAGAATCGACGAGATCCGCAGTGCCATCGGGACTCGCGTCGTCGACCACGAGAATCCCCGCCTCAGCAAGATGACTGCGAATCTTCTCGAGAAGCGGAACGATGTTGTCGGCTTCGTCGTAGGTCGGGATGACGACGCACACACCTCGACCGATGTGACCTGCGTTCTCCGAACCCACGTTGCGAGCCTACGATGGACACGTGCCGAGTGAGCGACCCCTGTCCGCCCTCCCTTCCCCGCTGGCTCGCGCTCTTGCTTATGTCTCGATCGTCATCGGAGGAATTGCCGGCGCATTGATCGGGTACGCCCTCGTCGACATCCAGTACGACGGTTCAGCGGAATGGCCGCTCGGGCTGGGGATTCTCATCGGCGCGGTTGCCGCCGCCGCCGGCACCGCGGTTGTCGCCATCCTCGTGCTGCGAGCCGTTGGCGAGTGGCGCAGCATCGACGACCGATGACCGTCGATCCGATCGACCTCATGAATCTCGCTGCCCGAACGGCGCGAATGGCCGGCGACATCGTGCTCATCGGACGACGACACGGCGAACTCGATTCCCGGACGAAGTCCTCGTCGACCGACATGGTCACCAAATGGGATGGGCTCAGCGAACAGGCAATCACCCGAACCATCCGCTCGGCCCGACCCGACGACGGAATCATCGGCGAAGAGGGAACGGATGTTGGTTCGACGAGTGGCATTTCGTGGCTCGTCGACCCGATCGACGGCACGACAAATTTCATGTACGGCGTGAGTGGTTACGCGGTCTCGATTGCCGCGGTGGACGAGTCCGGACCCATGGCCGGCGCGGTGTTCCTTCCGGCAACGCGCGAGCTGTTCGTCGCCGCCCGCGGTCGTGGATCATGGCTCGCCGGGCGCCGACTCTCGTGCTCACGTCAGCCCGATCCGTCGACCGCGCTCGTTGGCACCGGTTTTTCCTATTCATCGTCCCGACGGATCGCTCAGGGAGAGCGCGTCGCCCGCTTGCTCCCCCAGGTGCGCGATATCCGTCGACTGGGTGCGGCCGCTCCGGACTTGTGTTTCGTGGCCGACGGTCGCCTCGACGCTTACTTCGAGGAGAACTTGTCACCATGGGACATGGCCGCGGGAGTCCTCATCGCGACCGAGGCAGGTGCCATCGCCTCCGACTTCTCGGGTGGGTCGGCTCGCCCAGCCGAGATTCTGGTCGCTGGCCCGGACTTGCACCCTCAGTTGCTCCGAATGCTCTCCGAGTAATCACCGCGGAATCGTGCGGTTTTCGGGCAACATGGGGACGTGGGAACTCGAATCCTGACGGTCGAAGACGACGAGCGCATCCGCTCGGCCGTGAAATTGGCGCTCGAGGACGAAGGCTGGACCGTCGACGAGGCGGCCAGCGGCGAAGAGGCGGTCGTGCTCTTCTTGCGTCAACCCTCCGATGTCGTCCTGATCGACATCATGCTTCCGGGGATCGACGGATTCGAGTTGTGCCGAACCATTCGACGCACGAGTGACGTTCCCATCGTGATGGTGACCGCACGCGCCGATACTCATGACGTCGTGGCCGGACTCGAAGCCGGGGCCGACGACTACCTGACCAAGCCCTTCGCTCCCAAGGAACTCTCGGCACGGATTCGCGCCCTTTTGCGACGCGCCCGACCATCGTCACCGGGCAACGCCCGTCTCGTGTTCGGCGATCTCGAAATCATCCCTGATGAGGGGAAGGTCCTACGGGCCGGCGAAGAACTGCATCTCACCAAGACCGAGTTTCGCTTGCTGTGCGAACTCGCCCAGAACCCCGGGCGCGTTTACAGCCGCGAGCACTTGCTCGATCACGTGTGGGGTTACGACTACTTCGGTGATGGTCGGCTCGTCGATGTTCACATCAGGCGTCTGCGAACCAAGGTCGAAGCCGATGCCGCGAACCCCCGGCACGTGGTGACGGTCCGCGGACTCGGATACCGGTTGCAATCCTGAATTTGGACGATGCACCGACCCCGAGGAACCGGTTCCGCTTCGGAATCGGATTACGGGCCCGAATCCTTCTCACCTTCGGGCTCGGGAGCCTCGCCCTGTCGGCGTTCCTCGCCTTCACCACCTACAACTTCACGCGCACGAACGTCGTTCAGGATCGACAATCGAACGCCATCGACCGGTCATACGACAGCGCTGCTCGCGTCTCGGGAGATCTGCGCTCGAACCCGGCCAACGTACAGTCGGTGGTCGACCGTCTGGGCGTCGACCGTCCACTCGTCTACTTCCGTGGAACTTGGACGGCGGGCGACGCTCGATTCTCCTCGGCCGAACTTCCAGAATCACTGTTGACAGCAGTACTCGAGAACCGACGTCCTTCCACGATGCGGATCGAGGTCGGGGGCGAACTCGTCTTCGCGGTCGGCATTCCACTCGAGGAAGTCGACGGTTCCTACTTCGAATTCGCTTCACTGGAAGAAGCTCAGAGCACGCTCAGAAGCGTCGGACTCGCACTCGTCTTCGCGGCTGGCATCACCACGCTCCTCGGCATCGTTCTCGGAGCGCTGTCGGCCTCGCGCTCGGTGCGACCGCTCACCGCGGCGAGTCAAGCCGCTCAAGCACTTGCGAGTGGTCGCCTCGACACTCGACTCGAAGCGACCGACGATCCGGACTTGGCGGTCCTCACGCAGTCGTTCAACGACATGGCCGCCGCCCTTCAGGCCCGGGTCGAGCGAGATGCCAGATTCACGTCCGACGTGAGTCACGAACTCCGATCTCCCCTCATGACCCTCTCGGCCAGTGTCGAGGTCATGAAAGCGCGCCGCGACGAAATGCCCGAACGGGCTCAGGCAGCACTCGACCTCCTCGTCGCCGATGTCTCACGCTTTCAAGGAATGGTCGAAGACCTTCTCGAAATTTCGCGCTTCGACGCCGGAGTCGTTCGACTGAACGTCGACGAACTTCTCGTCGGTGAATTCGTCCGCCAGGCGATTGCGGCGAGCAGTCTGCCCCGAAGCCCGGTTCTGGTGTCGGCTCAAGCCGAGAACATGATGATTCGAGGTGACAAACGCCGACTTGCGCGAGTGATCGCCAATCTGGTGGACAACGGCCGCATCCACGGCGGCGGCGAAGTCGAGATTTCCGTGTTCGTGCCCGACGACGAAGTCCCGGCCACGTCGGTGTGGATCACCGTCGAGGATCATGGCCCCGGAGTTCCCGTCGAGGAGCGAGATCTGGTTTTCGAGCGATTCGCCCGTGGTGGCGTGGCCGGTCGGCGCAGCAGTTCCGAAGGAGCCGGCCTCGGACTCGCACTGGTCGACGAACACGTGAAACTTCATCGCGGACGCGTCTGGGTGGAAGACCGTCACGACGGAGCCGAAGGCGCTTGCTTCATCATCGAACTCCCGGCCGAGGCCTTATGACGCCCATTCGTCGACTGCCCCGGTTCTCGGCACTGATCGCTCTCGTCGCTGTCGCCGGGTGTGGCCTCTCCCCCGATTCGTCACCGCGGGCCATTCCCGACGACGACCAGAAGGACCTCGTCGAAGTCGCCGTGGGTGCCGACGAGACAACGGGCACCGGTCGTATTTACCTCGAGCGAACCGACGAAACCGGCCGCAGTCTCCTGTCGGCCGTGCCCCGGGAGTTCGAACCCGATCCCGCATCCATCATGCGCTCGCTGCTGAGTGGACCGACCGAAGACGAGCAGCAGATCGGATTGCGCAGCGCCATCCCGCGCGAGACCCGAATACTGAGTGCACGGTTCGTCGCCAGCGATCTGGTGAAGGTCGATGTTTCGTCCGACATCTTCGGTGCAACCGGAGACGACCTGGTTTCGGCCATCGCCCAGATCGTTCTCACGCTGGCCGAAGTCGACGGAGTCGAGCGCATCCTCATCGTCGTCGACGGGCTTCCACAAGAGTGGCCACGCGGCGACGGAAGCCTGACGTCGGAACCGCTCACCGAATTCGACTATCCCGGCCGTGCCGCTTCGAGCCAACCGCCGTACCCGGGCATCGTGGTCGAGCCCGGAACCTCCGACTCCTGATCGCTCGTCAGCCGAAGAAGACGTCGGCGACTCCGTGCAGAAGCGACAGATCGAGGGTGCGCGTTCGACCGACGACTTCGCGCAGATCGACTCGCGTCATCGTTTGACCTCGAACGGCGACCATCTTCCCCCACGCCGAATCATGAGCCGCTTCGATCGCCTCGATTCCGAACCTGGTCGACAGAACACGGTCGAAGGCAGTAGGAGTTCCACCGCGTTGGACGTGACCGATCTGCACCACACGCGCCTCGATGCCGGTGCACTTCTCGATCTCGAAGGCGACGTTCACACAAATTCCCCCGAGTCGCGGGCGACCGAGTTCGTCCTTCGAATAGTCGGGCACGGTCATGGTTCCGGGCTTCGGGGTCGCTCCTTCGGCCACCACCACGATCGACGCGTATCGGCCCCTCGAGTGACGTCGCTCGATCGTCTCGCAAACCTTTGCGATGTCGAAGGGTTCCTCCGGCACGAGAATCACCGTCGCTCCGCCAGCCAGACCCGCGTGGGTCGCGATCCAACCCGTGTCCCGACCCATGACCTCGACCACGACCACCCGATCATGGCTCTCCGCCGTCGTGTGCAATCGGTCGATGGTGTCAGTCGCGACTTGCACAGCCGTGTTGAATCCGAAGGTGATGTCGGTCCCGACGACGTCGTTGTCGATGGTCTTGGGCACTCCGACGA
>JBEGQB010000111.1:0-6638 GCA_041181165.1 Actinomycetota bacterium | reverse complement strand
CTGCCACGATCGCCGCCATCATCCCCGACTTGTCGAAGTTGCACGACCGGGGCTTCAACACGACGGTCGATTGGCGTGACGGCATCCGACGGCAGATCAGCGCTTCGCGTCCCGAACTCCTGAAGGCCTGAATCGCACCGAACGATCACTGACCGACTGGGCGCCGCCACCCGGCCGATGGATCTTCGAGTCAGCCGTCGATCTGTTCGTAGAGCATCGACTTGTGCATGATGAGGTCCTCGGGATCGGTGGGCATCTCACGATTTCCGTACGACACTTCGCGTAGTGACGTGCGGATGGCGATGGCGGCGAAACGCAAACTCCCGTACACCACGTACCAGTCGAGATCCTCGATGGCTCTTCCGCCTGCTGCCACGTACGCGTCGTGGACGTCGTCGGCGCGGCAGAACTCGGGAAAGCCGGGCATCTGGAAGACGTCGGCCAACGATTGGAAGAATCGGTGCATGAATATGAGCCAGCCGACGTCCACACCGGCTGGTCCGTGATTGACCATTTCCCAGTCGAGAACTGCAGTCGGCTCGAGGCCCTCGAAGAGCACATTGCCGGGACGCGCGTCACCCCAATTGAGAACCGTGGGTCCGGGCTCGGCGGGACGATGCGCGGCGAGCCATTCGAGCGCACGCTCGATGACGGGAAGGCGGAGATCTCCGCGCGCCCAGTCGTAGTACGCGCGTTGTTCGGCCAAGAGTCGTGCGATGTCGTCTCCGGTGGAGGTCGGCAGGAACGACAGATCGAACCCGTCGCGCCGGGCTCGATCGAGATCGACGGAGTGAATCCGCGCCTGAAGGGCGGCGACCGTCCGTGCGAGCTGCCGTTGTTCATCCACACCGAATGCATCCAGGAAACTGCCACCGAAGACATAAGGCGGCATGTCGGGTAGCGCGTGTCCACCGACGCGATCCATCACGAGGAAGGGGGAGCCGAGAAGGGAATCGTCGGTCTCGACGAAGCGGACGTTCGGAACCGGTACGTCGGTGTAGCGAGCGACGAGTCGCATGGCCCCGGCCTGGGCGGCGAGGTCGTACACCGGGAACACCGGCCAGTCGCTCATGTCGGGACGCAGACGGGTCACGACCGGCTCGGCGGTCGAACCGTGATGCACCGTGAAGAGGAGAGTCTCGCTGCTCATTCCGGTTCCTTCCGGAATGCCGACATCGGTGATGCGGCAGGGCGCGCCAATTCGCTCGGCGAACCATGGTTCGAGGACGCGTGCGAGTTGTTGCGGGTCCCGCTTGGAGGGAAGGGGCATGTCAGGCCGGCTTGGCGTAGACGAGTTGTTCGAACCGCTTCTTGATGCGCCAACCATTGGCCGTGCGCACGATGACGTCGTCGTACCAACCGCTGGCCTGCATGTAGTTCGGCTGGGCGCCATCGGCACCGGGAATGCGCAGCGTCATGATGTAGATCGACCGCACCTTCGCGGAGTCGGCATCGACGAACTCGATCGCCACGTTGCCACCGGCCGAGATCGACACGTCGAACATCGCCATCATGCCCTTGAAGGTCTCGGCGGCATCCTTGGGACTTCCGACCGGCCCACCCGCGGTGGAGTAGTCGACCTGCGCGTCATCGGTGAAGATCTGCACCCATCGATCCCAGTCGCGGTCGGTGAGCGCCCACGAATAGCGGGCGAGCAGATCATTGATGTGCGCGCGGTCCAGAACTTCGTTCGACATGTCGTCCCCCTTGAGTCCGGAAAGGATCATAAACCTCGGGCTCGTTGCACCTTCCACTGGCAGAATGAACGACGTGTCGTCGTCCCGCATCGTTCTCGGTACCTGCCATCACGACTGTCCGGACTCGTGTGGATGGGAGGTCGAGGTCGTCGACGGCACGGCGGTGAAGATGCGTGGCAACCCGGCCCACCCGTATTCGCACGGTGAACTGTGTCCGAAGGTCAATCGATTCCTCGACCGCGTGTACAGCCCCGATCGCATCCTGACCCCGCTCATCCGTTCGGGGGCCAAAGGCACCGGGGAGTTCCGTCGAGCGACATGGGACGAAGCACTGTCGACGGTGGCCACGCGACTTCACTCCATCATCGACGATTGGGGTGGTGAAGCCGTGATGCCGTGGGGTGACGCCGGTACGCAGGGCACCTTGCAGATGAACTCGCTCGACCGACGCTTCTTCGCCCGGATCGGTTCATCGGTCCAGACCGATTCGTTGTGCGGAGGGGCGGCCAAGACCGCCTCGACATCGACGCTCGGTGCTCCGTTGGCCAGCGATCCCCTCGACGTCCGACATTCGAAGTTGGTGCTCCTGTGGGGCACCAACACCCGTCTCACGAATCGTCACCTGTGGCCATTCGTGGAAGAAGCGCGGGGCAACGGAGCCAAGGTCGTCGTGATCGATCCGGTGCGTACGATCACCGCCGATTCGGCGGATCAGTTCCTGCAACCGCTTCCGGGTACCGATGTGGCGCTGATGCTGGCCATGATGCACGTTCTCGTTCGCGACGAACTGATCGATCATGACTACGTGAATCGCCACACATCGGGCTTCGATCGCCTGTCGGCCCATGTTGCGGACTGGACCCCGACGCGTGCCGCGGGAATCACTGGTCTCGATGCGGCGGAGATCGAAGCGTTGGCCCGCGATTACGGCACGATCCGACCGGTCATGATTCGCACGTTGATCGGGGCCGAACATCGCGAGAACGGTGCGATGTTCTTCCGCACGCTCGCCATCCTGCCCAGCCTCGTCGGCGCGTGGCGCGATCGAGGTGGCGGGTTCGCGCGCAGCGTCGGTTCCTACGCCGATCGTTTCGTCGACACCTCGGGTTTCGACGTGCCGGCTCTTGCCTCGGGCAAGTCCCGTCGGTCGCTCAGCATGAACCGACTCGGTCGGAACCTGACCGACGAGTCACTCGATCCACCGGTGAAGGCGTTGTTCGTCTACAACGGCAATCCGCTCGCCACGGCTCCCGATTCCGGTCTGATCCGTCGTGGACTCGAACGGGACGACCTCTTCACCGTGGTGTCCGAGCAGTTCCTGACCGACACCGCTCGTTACGCGGATGTGATCTTTCCGGCGTGCACCCAGATCGAGCAGGACGATCTCGTGACGGCGTGGGGCCACCTGTATCTGGGCTGGAATCACAAAGCCATCGAGCCACTCGGTGAGAGCGTGCGCAACACCGAACTCTGGCGTCGACTCGCCGGTGCCATGGGATACACCGAACCCGAGTTGTTCGAGTCCGACGAGTCACTTCTCGAGGGCTGCTTGCGCGGCATCGATGTGGAACGTCTGAAACGCGAAGCAGTCGTTCGACTTCCGCTTCCCGACGACCTCCGCCCCTATGCCGACGGCGGATTCGCCACCCGATCCGGGCGCATCGAATTGTTCGACGACGTCCTTGGTGCCGCGGGTCATGGTCATCTTCCCGAGTTCCGACCGGCCCGTGAAGGGCTGCTCGGCGACGCAGAACTGCGATCCAGGTATCCGTTGTCGATGATGTCGCCCAAGATCCACACGCGGTTCCTGAATTCCTCCTACTCCCATCTCGAGCGCCACGTTGGGCCGGAGGGCGAGATGTACTGCGAACTGCATCCCGCCGATGCGGCCGCCCGTCGGATATCCGACGGCGACCGGGTGCGGGTGTACAACGACCGCGGCACACTCGACGTCGTGGCCCGCGTATCGGATGAGCCGCGCGTTCGTCCCGGAATGGTCATCGTGCCGTTCGGGTGGACGGGTTCACGCACACGCGACGGCAAGACCGTCAACGAACTCACGAGCACCACGCCCACCGAATGGGGTGGAGGAGTGGCGTTCTACGACACCCTGGTGGAAGTCGTTCCCAACCGCTGAGACGATCAGGCCGGCTTCTTGCCGATCGTTTCGTCTCCGTAATCGCCGTCGAGCTTCACGAGAGTGCTCGGATCACAGGCCCAGCCGTCCGCGGTGATCTCGGTGCTCGGGATCAGCGCACGATCGGCATCGGTCGGCTCCAGCGGCGGATAGAGGCGCGTGAACTGGCCGTCTTTCACCTGAATCATCAAGTAACACGGTGATGGCGTGTTGGTGCCCGGGCTCGAAGGTCCGTGCAAACCGCCTCCGGTCCATTCGGTGACCTCGGCGACGTTGTCCATCACGCACCCGCGTGTGAGTTCACCGTTGTCGACCACGCACTGTTTGGCCACGGTGGCGAAGAGCATCATCGCCGACATCGACTGCATACCGAGTCCGGCAACTTTGCCATCCGGGCGATAGGTGGCCATCATGTCGAGGTAGTCGCCGACGGCCTTGACGCGATCCGCTTCCTCGAACAGCGCGTAACCGGTCCGGATCACGACACCCTCCACGCTGGAGCCACCGCGGTTCAGAAGTACATCGGCGTAGAAGCCGGCATCGACCATGATCAGTTCGGGTCGGTAGTTGATCTCCTCCATGGCCTTCGTCAGCGGAGGCAGGACCTCGGGAACGCCGATGAAGCTGATCGCCCGGACACCACTCGATTTCAACTGCTGGGCGATCGGTACCCACGAGATCTCGCCGAGTGAGTTGTAGGAGATTCGCTGGACGACGTCGACGCCACCGAGTTTCTCGGCGATTTCGACGTACTGCTGCTCGACGATCTGGGCGGTGAGAAGATCGGAGTACACCGTGGCGAAGTGCTGCATGGCGTCGGGATGAGTGGCCACCGCCCACTTGAACCAGCCTCCATCTTTCTCGTTCGACGGATTGGGCATCGGCGAGACCATGTTGTCGGAGAGCGACTTGCCGGTGGTGACGACGAATCCGGCGAAGTCGATCATGTTGCACTCGTGGAAGCGCGGGAACTCCTGGTCGTCGAAGGCGAAGCCACCACCCACCATGGCGAAGGCGTTGGCGCAGATGTTCTCCATCTGTGCCGGAACCTCGAACAACTTCGAATCTGCGTCGATGATCTCCACCGGCAGACCGGCGATGCCGCCTTGCTCGTTGCACCAATCGGCGAAGGCAATTGCCGCGTCGTACATCTCGGCGTTCAGTCCAGGAACGGCCACGTTGCCCTTGTCGCTGGCCGTGGCCAGGCGGAGCACGTCGGTCGGCCCGCCGCTTTCGCCCGCAGCGACCGATGGCGTCACACCTTCGGGGGCCGGCCCACACGGTGAATCGAGATCACCGAAAGTGACGGCGCTGGGCGCTTCGGTGACCGGGGCAGTGGTCGACTCGGTTGGAGCAGGAGTGGTCGGGGCCGTGGAGTCGTCGCCTCGGTTGGCGCAGGCGGCCGACACGAGGGCGAGGAGGCCGACGACGAGTGAGATGCGTTGCTTGGAAGGCATTCACTCAGTTTGGCGCACGGTCGGCACCATGCGTCGGACCGTGCGACATGACGAGCGACGACCCGAGCGACGGGTCACCCACTAAGTTTCGCTTCGAGCACCGAGGGGGCGCATGCGTATCGACATTCTCGACCGTGATTGGTATCAGCGGGGTCCGTTCGCGGAACTCGCCTGGATCCGGGCCAACGAGCCGGTTTATCGCGATGTCAACGGCATGTGGGCGCTGACCAAGCTCGAAGACATCCGCTGGGCCGAACGCCAACCGCAGATCTTCAGCAGCGCCACGAATGGCTCGCGTCCGAACGGCGCGTCTCAGCCGTCGATGATCGACTCCGATGATCCGAGTCATGCCGATCAGCGCCGAATCGTCGCTCGGGGATTCACACCGCGTCAGATGAAGGCGTACGAGGACCACGTGAAAGAGGTCTCGCGTCGCCTGGTGGATGCCGTGGTGGCCAAAGGATCGTGTGACGTGGTCGCCGACATCGCCCGCCCGCTTCCGATGACGCTCATCGGTGAGATGTTGGGAGCCCCGGAGTCCGACTACGACCGACTGCAGCACTGGAGCGATCGGATGATCGCCGGTTCCGACAAGGTCGAATACGTCACCGCCGACGTCATGGACGCCGCGCTCGAGTACTACTCGTACATCTCCGAGGTCATGGAAGAGCGCCGCCGTGAGCCTGGCGACGATCTCGTCAGCAAGTTCATGCACGGTGGTCCCGATGGAGAAGGCGCTCTCGACGACGCCCACGTGGTCGGCAATGCTCTGCTCCTGCTCGTCGGGGGGAACGAAACGACCCGCAATGTGATCGTCGGTGGTCTGGAGGCGCTGATACGGCGGCCCGAACAGCTCGAGTGGGCGAGGCGATCGCCCGAGAATCTCGATTCGGCGATCGAGGAAATGCTGCGTTGGGTCACTCCGATCGTCAACATGAGCCGAACCACGACCCGTGACGTCGAGGTGCGCGGCGTCACCGTCCCGGCCGATTCACAGATCCTCATGCACTACATGGCGGCCAATCGAGACGAGGAGATCTTCGACCACTCGCACGAGTTCGACGCCAAGCGCAACCCCAACCCGCACATAGCGTTCGGTTGGGGTCCGCATCTCTGCCTCGGGGCGACGCTTGCTCGACTCGAACTGAAGTCGATCTATTCGGAGATGTTCACCCGCCTCGACGATTTCCGCTTCGCCGACCCGGACTTCGAGCCCGAATACAGCCACGCGTCGTTCGTGCGCGGAATCCAGAGTCTGCCGATCGAATTCTCGGCGGTCTGAACCCTACGAACGCTCGTCGCGGAGAGCCGACCGACGAACCTTGCCGGCGTCGTCGCGCACCGCGT
>JBEGQB010000110.1:0-6752 GCA_041181165.1 Actinomycetota bacterium | reverse complement strand
TCGCGTTGAGAGCGATGGCCAGCGGAGTGACGAGCTCGCTCAGGGTGCGGTAGCGGCTGAGCACGAGGCTCATCAGGATTCCGAAGGCGGCGCCGACGAGCAGACCGATCAGTGCATTGGTTCCCGATACCTTGGTCGCGCCCCAGATGAGATCGAAGTTCTGAGTGAACTTCTGCCAGATCTTCGAAGGTGGGGCGAGGAAGTACGGCTTGAGGTCGAAACCCTTCACCACGAGCTCCCACAACGCAATGAATCCCACGCCGAACAAAGCGGGGGGCACCACGGAGCGCAGGAGCGAACGCGACTTCATCGGTCTTCGATCCCCCGAACGTGGTCGCTCATCTCCACACCTCGTAGGGCCTCGCGCACCGCGGTGATGCCGGCGAAGAACGCCGCGTTGTCGCGCGTCGCATCGGTGCGCTCACCTTCGATACCGACGTTCACGATCTTGGTGATACGGCCGGGTCGGGGGGACATCACGACCACCCGATTCGAGAGGTACACGGCCTCGGGGATCGAGTGCGTCACGAACACCACCGAACTTCCGGTCCGCCGGCAGATGCTCAGAAGTTCGCTCTGCATGTGCTCGCGAGTCATCTCGTCGAGAGCACCGAAGGGCTCGTCCATCAGGAGGAGTTGCGGATGCACGGCGAGCGCGCGGGCGATGGCAACGCGTTGCTGCATGCCGCCCGACAGCTGCCACGGGTAGTGATCGGCGAAGTCGGCCAACTTCACGAGTTCCAGCATCTCGAGCGCTCGGGCCCGGCGCTTGTTCTTTTCCCAACCCTTCAGTTCGAGCGGCAGCTCGATGTTCTTGGCCACCGTGCGCCATTCGAAGAGGCCGCTCTGTTGGAAGGCCATGCCGTAGTCCTGATCCAGGCGAGCCTGCTTAGCGGTCTTGCCGTTGACCGTGACCGAGCCAACGGTCGGCTCGAGGAGGTTGGCGATCAGCCGCAGAAGGGTCGACTTGCCGCAACCCGATGGTCCGATGAGCGATACGAACTCGCCCGGTGCGATCGACAGGTCGATGTCGACGAGCGCGTCGACCTGATTGGCGGCACCGGCGTTGAACACCTTGCCGAGACTCGAAATCTCCACCGCGCTCATGCGGTTGCCTCCTTCGGGCGGTTGCGCATCATGTACAGGTCGGCCAACGTGACGAAGCCGGCCATGGCGAGACCGAGCACCGCGGCGCCGAAAACCGCGGTGAACACCTTGGCTGGGTCACTCGTGGCTTCACGGGCGTACTCGATGATGAGTCGCCCGATGCCACCTTTGAGTCCGGTGGAGATCTCGGCCACCACCACACCGATCACACTCGACGACGCCGCCAACTTGAGCGCCGGGACGATGAAGGGCACCGCCGAAGGGAACCGAAGTTTGAACAGTGTCTGCGTCCAGGACGCCGCGTAACTGTCCATGAGTTCGACCGATGCCGAGGCCGCCGACTGCAGACCACGCAAGGTGCCCACGGCCACCGGGAAGAACGCGAGGAATCCACCGAGCACCGAGGCCGAGAGCCAGCGTGGCCATTCCCAGCCGAACACGTGCAACTTGCCGCCCCACGACACCACGAGGGGCGCCAAAGCGATGAGCGGAACCGTCTGCGACACCACGAGGTACGGCAGGATGCCGCGCTCGGCGATCTTGAATCGCGACATCAGAACCGCGAGTCCGAGACCGAGCGAGGTGCCGAGCACGAAGCCGACCAATGCCAGACGGAACGAGAACCACGCACCGGCGAGCACCACCGACCAGATGCGGCGATCGGAACCGCGGAGTTCGGGCCGGGTGTAGCGCTGCAACATCTCCCACACGTGCGGCATGGCGTTGTCATTGGCTCGCGGCAGGAGCTTCCAGCCGAAGATCTTGCCCCCGGCTTCGGGACCGACCGCTTTGTAGATCTCCCACACGGCGGCCACGAGCACGAGCGACATCACGAACAACACGACTCGACGCAGACGACGCAGAGCCGTCCGGTTGTTCTTGGTGGTCGGTGCGGAACTCATCGAATCAGTCGGTTCTCAGCTCTTGGCCCGAATCTGTTCGGCGATGGCCGGAATGACCTTTTCGCCGTAGGCCTGGAGCGTTTCGTCCTTGGCGTCGTGTTGCAGGTAGATCGAGAACTGATCCACACCGAGGTCGCGCAACTGGAGCAGGCGGTCGATCTGCTGCTGCACCGGACCGACGATGCAGAAACGATCGACGATCTCGTCAGGCACGAAAGTGGTGTGCGAGTTGCCGGCGCGCCCGTGTTCGTTGTAGTCGTAGCCCTGACGACCCTTGATGTAGTCGGTGAGCGCCTTGGGCACCGAACTGTTCTCGCCGTATCGCTCGACGATGTCGGCGACGTGATTGCCGACCATGCCACCGAACCAACGACACTGGTCGCGACCATGGGCCAGATGTTCGGCCGAGCCGTCGGTCACATAAGCGGGGGCCGCCACGCAGATCTTCACGCTCTGCGGATCTCGACCGGCTGCCGCCGCAGCTTCACGCACCGCCCGGATCGTCCATTCGGCGATGCTGATATCGGCGAGCTGCAGGATGAATCCGTCTCCGACTTCTCCGGTGAGCGCCAATGCTTTGGGCCCGTAGGCGGCAACCCACACTTCGGCACGCGACTTGGTGGCCCAAGGCAAGCGCAAACTCGCGCCCTTGTAGTCGACGGCCCGACCGTTGGCGAGCTCACGGATCACGTGGATGCTGTCGCGCAGCGTTGCGAGAGTGGTGGGCTTGCCGTTGGTGACCCGCACCGCCGAATCGCCGCGACCGATCCCGATCACGGTTCGATTGCCGAACATCTCGTTCAGAGTGGCGAAGAGACTCGCCGTCACCGTCCAGTCACGAGTGGCCGGATTGGTCACCATCGGGCCGACGACGACGTTGCGCGTCTCGGCGAGGATCTGCGTGAAGACCGGGAAGGGTTCCTCCCAAAGGATGTGGCTGTCGAAGGCCCACACGTGGCTGAACCCGTAGGTCTCGGCTTTCTTGGCCAGATCGACCACGCGCGCCGCCGGCGGCGTGGTCTGCAGTACGACTCCGATGTCCATCTGTGATCTATCGGTTCTGCGGGAAGCCGAGGTCGACGCGACTGGTGCGCGGATCGGGCCAACGCGACGTGACGACCTTGCCTCGCGTGAAGAACTGGATTCCGTCCGGGCCGTACATGTGGAGATCGCCGAAGAGCGACGCCTTCCAACCGCCGAACGAGTAGTACGAGACGGGAACCGGGATCGGCACGTTGATGCCGACCATGCCGACGTTCACGTCGAACTGGAACTGACGCGCCACACCGCCATCGCGCGTGAAGATCGCCGTGCCGTTGCCGTATTGGTTGTCGTTGATGAGCTTCAGACCTTCGTCGTAACCCGACACACGAACCATCGACAGAACCGGTCCGAAGATCTCGTCGTCGTAGCACTTCATGCCGGGCTTCACGTTGTCGATGAGGCTCGGCTTCAGGAAGAAGCCTTCCTTGGGCGCGCCATCGCGTCCGTCGACCAACACGGTTGCACCCTCCGCCGCCGCACCAGCGACGTAACCGGCCACCTTGTCACGGTGCTCCCCGGAAATGAGCGGGCCCATCTCGGAGTCGGGGTCGTTGCCGGGACCGATCTTGACGTTCGGGATGCGCGACTCGACCTTGGCGGCGAGTTCGTCGGCGATGGTGTCGACGGCCAGCACCACCGAGATCGCCATGCAACGCTCACCGGCCGATCCGTAGGCGGCACTCACGAGCGCATCGGCCGCCATGTCGAGATCGGCATCGGGAAGAACCAACATGTGGTTCTTCGCTCCGCCGAGGGCCTGAACACGCTTGCCGTTACCAGTTCCGGTTTCGTAGATGTACTTCGCGATGGGCGTGGAGCCGACGAAGCTGACCGCCGCGATGTCCGGATGCTCGAGGATGCGGTCGACGGCGGCCTTGTCGCCGTGCACGACGTTGAAACAGCCATCGGGAAGACCGGCCTGCTTGAGCAGTTCGGCGATAAACATCGAAGCCGACGGATCCTTTTCCGAAGGCTTGAGCACGAAGGTGTTGCCACAGGCCAGCGCATTGGCGAACATCCACATCGGCACCATGGCCGGGAAGTTGAACGGCGTGATGCCGGCCACCACACCGAGCGGCTGGCGGATCTGATACACGTCGACACCAACTGATGCCTGCTCGGAGTAGCCGCCCTTCAGCAGATTGGGAACACCACAAGCAAACTCGATGTTCTCGAGACCACGGGCCACTTCACCGAGTGCGTCCGACAGCACCTTGCCGTGCTCCTTGGTCAGGAGGCTGGCGATCTCCTTGCGGTTGGCGGCGACCAACTCGCGCATGTGGAACATGATCTCGGCGCGGCGTGAAAGATTCGTGGCGCGCCAAGCGGGCAGAGCGGCTTTGGCGACGGCCACTGCCTTGTCGACTTCCGACAAATCGGCGAAACCGACCTCACCTTGCACCTGTCCGGTCGCCGGATCGTAGATCTTGCCGGTCCGGCCGGATGTGCTGGCAACGGTGTGGCCGTCGATCCAATGGTCGATGCGATACATGCTGTTCTCCTGTTTCAGACGAGGTATTGCGACAGTCCGCGCTTGACGAATTGTCCGTGGCCCTTGTGGCCGGTGTACTGGTCGTTCTCGATGACGACGGCTCCACGCGACAACACGGTGTCGACCTTGCCGTCGATGACCCAGCCCTCCCAGGCCGAGTGGTCCATGTTCATGTGGTGCTTGTCGTTGATTCCGATCTTGGTCTTGGTGTTGGGATCCCACACCACGACGTCGGCGTCACTGCCGGGCGCGATGATGCCTTTCTTCGGATACATGCCGAACATGCGCGCCGGCGTGGTGCAGCAGGTCTCGACCCATCGCTCGAGCGAAAGTTCACCGGCCACCACTCCCTGATAAATGAGCTCCATGCGATGTTCCACACCGCCGATGCCGTTCGGGATCTTCGAGAAATCTCCCAGCCCGAGTTCTTTCTGATCCTTGAAGCAGAACGGACAGTGGTCGGTGGAGACGACGGCGAGTTCGTTCATGCGCAGTCCCTTCCACAAATCGCCCTGGTGTCCGTGCCCCATCTGGCCGACGTAATGCGGATCGTGATCCTTCGAGCGGACCGGCGTGCTGCAGACCCATTTCGAACCTTCGAAGCCCGGCTGGCCGAGAGTTTCTTCGAGGGTCAGCCACAAGTACTGCGGGCAGGTCTCGGCGAAGACGTTGCGACCATGGTGGCGTGCCGCGGCCACCTCGTTCAGTGCGTCACCGGCCGACATGTGAACGATGTAGAGCGGCACGTTGCCGGCGACGTGCGAGAGCACAATGGCTCGGTGCGTCGCCTCGGCTTCGAGAGGCGACGGACGCGTATACGAGTGGTAGCGGGGGTCGGTCTCACCACGGGCGAGGGCCTGCTGAACGAGAACGTCGATGGCGATTCCGTTCTCGGCGTGCATCATGATCATCGCTCCGCACTCGGCAGCGGTCTGCATGGCGCGAAGGATCTGGCCGTCATCGCTGTAGAACACGCCCGGATAGGCCATGAACAACTTGAACGACGAGATGCCCTCGTGTTCGGTGAGGTACTTCATGGCCTTCAAGGACTGCTCGTCGACACCACCGATGATCTGGTGGAACGCGTAGTCGATGGCGCACTCGCCGTCGGCCTTGCGATGCCATTCGGCCAGACCGTCGAACACGTTCTCGCCGTAGCGCTGCACCGCCATGTCGACGATCGTCGTGACACCACCCCAGGCCGCGGCGCGCGAACCGGTTTCGAAGGTGTCGGAGGCGAACGTGCCACCGAAGGGCAGTTCCATGTGCGTGTGGACGTCGACGCCACCCGGGATCACGTACTTCCCCTTGGCATCGATCACGCGATCGCAACCTTGTTCGGCACCGGCGAACCAGCCCGGGGCGCCGACCGCGGTGATGGTCTCACCGTCGATGAGCACGTCGTTGTCGATGACGCCCGTGGGCGAGACGACCTTTCCGTTCTTGATCAGGATCTTGGCCATGGTCCTCCCCTTTCAACCGTGGTTACTGATTGTCTCAGACTTGTGTCACTTGGAAATTGCGCGCGTGTTGCCAACCGGTGTCAGGGCTCGACCAATTCGTCGTAGGCATCGGGTCGGCGGTCGCGGTAGAACGCCCAGCGATCGCGGATCTCGAGAAGCTTCTTCATGTCGAGGTCGCGCACGACGAGTTCGGGCTTGTACGGATCGCCGACGTCGCCGACGAACTTGCCTTCCGGGTCGACGAAATAGCTCTGACCATAGAAATCGTTGGTGCCGAGCGGCTCGATGCCGACTCGGTTGATGGCACCGACGTAATAGATGTTGGCCACAGCGGCGGCTGGCTGTTCGAGACGCCACAGGTACTCCGACAGTCCTCGATGAGTCGCCGAGGGATTGAACACGATCTGCGCACCATTGAGTCCGAGGGCTCGCCAACCCTCGGGGAAGTGGCGGTCGTAGCAGATGTACACGCCGACTTTGCCGACGGCGGTGTCGAAGACCGGGTAACCACCGTTACCGGGCTTGAAATAGAACTTCTCCCAGAAACCCTTGGTCTGCGGGATGTGCTGCTTGCGGTACTTGCCGAGGTACTTGCCATCGGCGTCGATCACCGCGGCCGTGTTGTAGTACGTGCCGGGCTGGGTCACCTCGTACATCGGGAGCACGAGCACCATGCCGGTCTCCTTGGCGAGGCTCTGGAACCGTTGGGTGGTCGGGCCATCGGGGATGTACTCGGTGTAGCCG
>JBEGQB010000109.1:0-6759 GCA_041181165.1 Actinomycetota bacterium | reverse complement strand
ATTCGTAGGAACGTCGTCACGATGCTGGGGGCATGGCCACTCGGGCCACCTTGCCACGGAAGAACACCATCGCATCGTCGACGTCATCGGCATGGTGCATCTCGTGTACCCGACCCACGACGAAGACGTGATCTCCCGCGTCGCTCACCGACTCCACTCGACAGTCGATCCAGCCGATCACGCCGGGCAAAATCGGTGAGCCACTCGGTGCCTTCGTCCACTCCACACCCGAGTAGCGCGTGTCTTCACCTTCGGCGGGCTCCTTGGCGAAGCGCCAACAGAGTTCGTCTTGTCCGGCGGCGAGGATGTTCACGCAGAACGCCCCCGACTCGGCGATCAGCGGCCAACTTCGTGAGCTTCTTCCGGGAAGGAAGCCGACGAGGGGTGGATCGAGCGACACCGACACGAACGACCCGATGGTGATGCCGTGTGGACGATCTGCGCCATCGAGACCCGTGACGACGGTGACCCCCGTCGGAAAATGACCGAGAACGTTTCGGAAGTGACGAGGATCGATGGGCGCGTCGCTCACACCGTCACCTTAGTCGCCTCCGGATTTTCGGTCGGACTTCGGAATTCTGGTGGGACTTCTTCACCTATGCGGTGAAAAATCCTCACCAGAACCACGAGGGTCAGACGGAGTGGACGAGGCCTTCGGAGGCGGCGATCACGCGCACACCCCGCTTCTCGCCTTCGCAGCGAATCTGTTCGAAGAGGCGATCCATCTCGTCGTCGCAACGACCCGGGTCGTGGTGGAACAGGGCAAGTGTCTTCACCTTGCACTCGATCGCCACCCACAACGCGTACTCGAGCGTGCTGTGGCCCCAGTTGGCCTTCTCGGCGAACTCGTGCGGAGTGTACTGCGCGTCGTGGACCAGAAGATCGGCACCTTCACACAACTCTCGGGCACCATCGGTGATCCCCATCGATCCGTCGCCCGGCATCTGATGATCGCTCAGATACACAACCGACTTGCCGTCGTAGGTGATTCGGAAACCGAGAGTGTTGCCGATGTGCGGAACGAGCCGACTCCGAACCTCGTAATCGCCGACCTTGAAGTCGTCATCGGCCGTGTCGTGGAAAGCGAACGTTCCGGGCAGATCGGCGAGAGCGATCGGGAACATCGGTGGACGAATGATCGAGTCGAACACCTCGGCCACCGACCGGCCATCTTCCTGACGTGGCGCGTAGATGTCGAAGTGCGATCCGGGGCGAAGCGTCGGCACGAAGAACGGCAAACCCTGAATGTGGTCCCAGTGCATGTGGGTGAGCAGGCACGAGCCGGCGAACGGCGCCGAATCCGAATGGCTGCAGTACCGCAGACCGGTTCCGAGGTCGAACACCAAAGGCTTCTGGCCGGGCGCGCTCACACCCACACATGACGTGTTGCCGCCATAGCGCCTCGTGTCATCACCATGGCACGGCGTGGAACCACGCACGCCATAGAACGTGACCTGAAAGTCCTGATGTCCCCCGATGACTTCCGACGCTAAATCACCCGACGTGCCTTTGTGAACAGGTCGTTCCGGTGACGTTCGTCGCAGTGCGGGTCGGTCGGGCTCGGGCTCCCGCACTACGGTTCGCCCATGAGCAACAGCCCGGCGGGAGCGATCTCCCAGCACACGGCCGATGTCAACGGCCTCTCCCTCACTTATCTGGCCGCCGGCCTCGACAATTCCGGCCCGCTCGCCATCTGCCTGCACGGCTTTCCCGACTCCGCCCACACCTGGCGTCACCTCCTCCCGCAATTGGCCGACGCCGGCTACCGGGCGGTCGCTCCGTTCCTGCGCGGCTACGCCCCGACCTCGGTTCCCACCGACGGACGCTTCCAAACTGCGGCTTCGGCCACCGATGTGATCGCGCTACGCGAACACCTCGGCGGTGACGACCGCACGGTGATCATCGGTCACGACTGGGGCGCCGTCATCACACACATCGCCGCCGCTCACGCACCGCAACTCTGGAACAAGGTCGTGACGATGGCGGTGCCACCGGGTTCGGCGGTGGGTGTGGCGTTCCTCTCGAACCTCGCGCAGATCAAGCGCAGTTGGTACATGTTCTTCTTCCAACATCCGTTCGCCGATCTGGTGGTCGGAGCCAACGACCTCGCGTACATCGACATGTTGTGGGCCGATTGGTCGCCGGGTTACGACGCCACCGAAGATCTCGCACTCTTGAAGCCGAGCTTGCGAGATCCGGCCAACCTCCAAGCCGCACTCGGCTATTACCGCGCCACGCTCGGCGACGGCTACAAGGACCCCGCACTGCAAGCGATGCAGGACGCGGGTTCCACGATCACGCCGCGGCCACTCCTCTATCTGCACGGTCGTACCGACGGCTGCATGGGCGCTGAAGTCGCCGAGTTCGCGATGGCCGAACTTCCTGCCACCGCCCGCGCGCACATCGTGGAGGGTGCGGGGCACTTCTTGCATCTCGAGAAGCCCGCTGAAGTGAACCGCTTGATCCTCGACTTCCTGAAGAGCTGACTCCACCATGAACGCCACCGGCTCTGCAGCACCGATGTTGCCCGATGGTCTCGTGATCGTCGTCAAGCGCGAGTGCGAGACGTGTCGCATGACGGCACCGGTGCTCGAAGAACTCCGACGAGGTCCACTTCCCGTCACCATCTACACACAGGATGATCCGAGCTTTCCGGCCGGCCTGTCGCCGATCCACGATCACGATCTGGCGATCAGTTGGCATCACGACATCGAGACCGTTCCCACGGTGATCCGGGTCGACAACGGGCACGAAGTCGCTCGCACCGTCGGATGGTCGCGCGCCGAATGGGAAAACGTCACGGGAATCACTGGCCTCGGCACTGAGCTGCCCGTGATGCGACCCGGTTGCGGTTCGATGAGCGTCGATCCCGATCTCGTCGACGCGTTGCGCGTTCGGTTCGGTGGATCAGCACTGGCCGCCCGTCGGGTCGAGGTCGCCGCGGCCGAGGACGAATTCGAGGCGATGTTCGACCGTGGCTGGACCGACGGCCTGCCGGTGATCCCACCCACCGAAGCGCGCGTGATGCGCATGCTCACCGGTACGTCGCGCGCTCCGGATGACGTCGTCGCCGTGGTGCCACCCGATCTGGTGGAAGTCACCGTCGAGAAGATCGCCATCAACGCTGTGATGGCGGGCTGCAAACCCGAGTATCTGCCCTGGGTGATCGCCGCCGTCGAGGCCGTGTGCAACGACACCTTCAACATCCACGGGGTGCTGGCCACCACGATGCCGGTGGGCCCGGTGATCGTGTGCAGCGGACCGGGTACGCGCGCGATCGGCATGAACAGCGGCATGAACGTGTTCGGACAAGGCAACCGTGCCAACCTCACCATCGGTCGGGCCGTGCAACTCGTGGTTCGCAACATCGGCGGAGGTCGTCCCGGCGAGGTCGACCGCGCGACCCACGGCAATCCGGGCAAGATCTCGTTCTGCTTCGCCGAGGACGACGCGCATTCGCCTTGGACGTCGCTGGCCGAGAGCCGCGGCGCTGCCAAAGGATCCGATGCCCTCACGGTTTTCCCCGGCGAGGGTCCGCGCTGCGTGGTGGATCAGCTGGCCCGCGATCCCGAGAGTTTGTGCAACACGTTCGCCGCCTGCCTGCGCACTCTGCACAATCCGAAGTCGATCCTCGCCTTCGACGCCATCCTCGTGGTCGGCCCCGAGCACGCCCGTGTCTTTGCCGAAGCAGGTTGGAACCGCGAGAAGGTCGTCGAGGAGATCACCGCCCGACTGCAGATCCCCGGATCCGAACTCGTCCGCGGTGCCAACGGAATCGCCGAAGGAATCCCGGCCCACCTGAAGGACGCAGTTCTCCCGAAGTTCCGACCCGGCGGACTCCTCCTCGTGTACGCCGGCGGAGGGGCCGGTCTGTTTTCTGCCATCATTGGTGGGTGGGCCAACGGTGACGTCGGCAGCCAACCCGTGACCAAGGAGGTGACCAGATGACAACGTTGCTCGATCCGACCAACGAACGTCGGGTCTCCACCATGGAGCGCGTCGGTCGCCCCGAATCGTTGCGTGGCCTCACCGTTGGACTGCTCGACATCTCGAAGGCCCGGGGCGACGTGTTCCTCGATCGGCTCGAAGAGCGGTTGTCGGAACTTGGTGCCGATGTCCGTCGATTCAAGAAGCCGACGTTCACCAAACCGGCGCCGGTCGACCTCCGCCACGAGATCGCCACACAGTGCCAAGTGGTGATCGAAGCACTCGCCGATTGAGGCAGTTGCACGTCGTGCAGTGTGCACGACATCGTCGACATCGAAAGGCGCGGCATTCCCGGAGTGTTCGTTGCCTCGGCCGAGTTCGTGACCGCCGCCGACGCACAGTCGAAGTCGCTCGGCTTCCCCGACGTGGCGCGGGTGTTCACCCCGCACCCGATTCAGGATCGCACCGACGACGAAATGCGCGCCTACGCCGACGAGGCGTTGGCGGCGATCGTGGCTGCCGTCACTCGCAGCTGAACACTCGCTGAATCCTCGGCGAACCGACCACCGGGTGCTCGTCGATCGGGGCAAGATGTAGCCGATGCGTCGCACCAAGATTGTCGCCACCCTCGGGCCGGCCAGCCAGAACCGCGTGGCCGAACTCGAAGACGCTGGTGTGTCGGTGGTGCGCATCAACTGCTCGCACCTCAGCACCGAAGACGTCGGCACCGCGGTTCGCTCGGCCCGAGAACAGTCGTCCCGGGTGGCGATCCTGGTCGACATCCAAGGACCCAAGTTGCGCCTGATCGATGGCATCGATGCCACCGGGTCCGAGGTCACCCTCGTCGAACGCGGTCATGGAGACGGACCCCAGGTCGGCTTCGATCCTCAAGCAGTGGGCGTGAAGCCCGGCGAACGGATCCTCATCAACGACGGTCGGATCACGTTGCGGGCACTCGAGGTTGCACCTCATCGAGTGCGCGCCGAAGTCGTTAGCGGCGGGAGTGCCGAAGGCCGCCGAGGTGTGAATCTCCCCGACACCGACGTTCGCGTGCAGATGTATTCGCCCAAGGACCGCGCCGACATCGCCATCGCCGTGGCCAATGGTGCCGACTGGATTGCTCTGTCGTTCGTGCAACGACCCGAGGATGTTCACGAGGCGCGCACGATGGTGCCGGCCGATGTGCGTTTGCTCTCCAAGATCGAGCGACCGCAGGCCCTCGAAGTCCTCGATCGGATCTGCGCGGTGTCCGACGGAGTGATGGCGGCTCGCGGTGATCTCGGAGTGGAGATCCCCTTCGCCCGCCTGCCGGTTGCCCAACGCACGATCGCCAATGCGGCTCTCACATCAGGCGTGGTGTCGGTGTGTGCGACCGAAATGCTCGAGTCGATGATCACCGGATCGCGCCCCACACGCGCCGAGGTCTCGGACGTGACGAATGCGGTCCGTGACGGCTTCGACTGCGTGATGCTCTCGGCCGAGACCGCCATCGGACACGACCCGATCGGCACCGTGAAAGCCATGGCAGCGATCCTCACCGAGGCCGACTCGGTTGATCGAGTGCGTTCGCCGTTCGCGGACAGCCATCCGGACACGGCGGCGGTGGCAGCAGCCACGGCGGCATTGGCCGCGCGCCTCAAGTCGCGGGCGATCCTCGCCGTCACGTTCACGGGACACAACGCCGAGTTGTTGTCGGCGTGTCGACCACCGGCACCGATCATCGCCGCCACGTCCGACCCCCGGGTGGCGACGCGCATCATGGCTCGATACGGCGTCACGCCGGTGATCGCCGAGCGGCCGGTCTCGACCGATGCGGCCATCGAAGAAGCCGTGCGATCGGCCAAAGCCGCCGGCCTGTGTCACGACGGCGACGAACTCGTGGTGAGTCTTTCGCGCACTTCCCCCCGCTCGGACACCGACACCATCTACGTCTACCGAGCCTGACCCTCGTGGTTCTGGTGAGGATTTTTCACCGCATAGGTGAAGATCTCCCACCAGATTCAAGGTTCATGGAAGCGTGAGCCACGTGTTCGACACATCACTCGCGATCAAACCATCACGAAGAAGGTCGTCGATCAATCGTTCGGCAACTTCGTGCGGGCGATCCATGATGCGCGCCACATCGGCACGACGCACCCGGTGTTCGCCGAGCGCCTTGATCAGTCGTCCACGAGCCTGACGATCGGATCCCTCGAATCGCGACTGCGGAACACTGACACCGGCCGAGCCAACACTCGGATCATCACCATCACCGCGCCACACGCACACCGACTCCCACGGACAATCGTCGCACGACGGCGTCGGACGGCACACCGTGGCACCGAGATCCATGAAACCCTGATTCCACAACCATGCAGCGCCTTCGGCCACGAGATGGTCGGCCGACCGCTGCGCTTCACTCGGCTTCAACCGGCGACCTTCCATACGCGCCAGCACTCTGGCGATATTGGTGTCGACCACCGCGACATCGTGTTCGAAGGCGAAGGCGAGAACTGCTCGCGCGGTGTACGGACCGACTCCGGGCAAAGCCAACAACGCGTCGAGGTCGGCCGGCACCTCACCCCCGTGTCGGGTCATGATCGCCGTCGCCGAAGCCTGCAAGTTCCGGGCGCGTCGAGGGTAACCAAGCCCCTGCCACAAGCGAAGAACGTCCCCCAGCGATGCCGATGCACATGCCGATGGCGTTGGGTACTCGTCCACGAATGTCGCCCACTTCGGCAACACGCGCGCCACGCCCGTCTGCTGGAGCATGAATTCGCTCACCAGGACCAACCACGGGTCGCGCGTGGCGCGCCACGGGAGCTCACGGAGCCGAGGGGCCGCCCAACCGAG
>JBEGQB010000108.1:0-6760 GCA_041181165.1 Actinomycetota bacterium | reverse complement strand
CACCGACAAGATGGCCCCGGCCATCAAGCGTCTCTACGAGCAGATGCCCGACCCCAAGTACGTGATCTCGATGGGTTCGTGTGCGAACTGCGGCGGTCCGTACTGGGACTCCTACTCGGTGACCAAAGGTGTCGATCAGATCATCCCGGTCGACGTCTACATCCCCGGTTGTCCGCCCCGTCCCGAAGCGTTGCTCGAAGGTGTGGTGCTTCTGCAACAGCGCATCCGCAACGAAGACATGGGCGCACGTTGGCGCGGTGAAGGCAGCAAGCCGATCATCGTCGAGGACAAGAGTGCCGCGAAGTCGAACCTGACCAAGCGCGGGGTGGGTGAGCCAAGTGTCGTCTGATGCTCCGGTCGCCGAGATCCCCGGCGACACCCGCCGTGATCGCATCGTCGACGATCTGCGCTCGCATCTCGGTTCGGCGTTGCTCGATTCGCTCGTCAAGCCCGGTGACGACGTGTGGGTGCGCGTGGATGCCAACTCGTGGCGCCGCGCCGGTGAGGTCCTGCGCCACGAGATGGGTTTCGACTACTTCTGTTTTCTTTCGGCCATCGACTGGATGCCATCGCCGTACGGCAAGGGCGAAGACGATCCCACGGCGCCGCCGCCCGAGCGCGACGACACCATTCGCCAGGGCTATGCCGGTGGTTCGAGTCGACTCCAGTTGCTCGCACGCGTCGTGAGCAGCAGTCAGCACATCGGCGTGAACGTCAAATGCGACGTCTCCGACGCCGACCCCAATGTCGAGTCCTGGATCCCCGTGTACGCCGGGGCCAACTGGCACGAGCGCGAGACGCACGAAATGTTCGGCATCGGCTTCACGGGCCATCCGGATCTTCGCAACATGTATCTGCCCACCGAATTCGAAGGACACCCGCTCCGCAAGGACTTCCCGTTGCTCGCGCGCATGGTCAAGCCGTGGCCCGGCATCGTCGACGTTGAACCTCTGCCCGGTGGTGGCGACGAAGAAGAAGGTGATGCCGAATGACCTCGACCGAATCACTTCTCGATCGCCGACAGATGGCGTACATCGCCGCGCAGGCATCCGACGCGCGTGTGAACGTCGAGCTCGAGACCGAGGGCATGACCCTCAACATCGGACCGCAGCATCCGGCAACCCACGGAACCCTGCGCATCATCGCCCGACTCGATGGTGAACAGGTCGTGTGGGCCGAGCCGTCGTGCGGATACATGCACCGCGGATACGAGAAGCTCACGGAGGTTCGCACCTATCCACAGGTCACGGCGCTCATCAACCGCATCGACTGGTTGGGGAGTTTCGCCAACGAGGTCCCGTTCATCCTGGCGGCCGAGAAACTGATGGGCATCGAGGCGCCACCGCGCGCCCAATGGATCCGCACCCTGCTCTTCGAGTTGTCGCGCATCGCGAACGTGTCGCTCTTCCTGGGCGATCTCGGTGTGCAGCTCGGCGCCGTCACGCCGGTGTTCATGGCGTTCCGAGATCGCGAGTACGTGCTCAACCTCATCGAGGGCGCAACCGGTGGTCGGTTCCATCCGAACTTCGATCGCATCGGCGGATTGAAGGACGACCTACCCGCCGGCTTCATCGACGAAACGCGTGTCGTCATGAAGAAGTTGCGCAATTTCTGCGACGAGATGGAGAACCTCCTCTTCGGCAACGAGATCTTCCAGAGCCGCACCCGCGGTATCGGCGTGATTCCCAAGGACATCGCGTTGCAGTACGGACTCTCGGGGGCCAACTTGCGCGCGTCGGGTGTCGACTGGGATCTTCGGCGCGATCAGAGCCTGCCGATGGCTTGGGACAAGGTCGAGTGGAAGGTCTGGACGCACCCGGACGGCGACAGCTTCGCCCGCTGCTGGATCCGTCTCCAGGAAGTGCGCGAATCGACGCGCATCGTCGATCAGCTGCTCGACGGCATCCCGTCGGGTCCCGTGATGGCCAAGGTTCCGCGCATCATCAAGGTTCCCGAGGGTGAGGCCTGGGTGTCCACCGAGAACCCACTCGGTGAGATGGGCTACTACGTCGTCAGCAAGGGCGACCTCGGTCCGTTCCGCACCAAGATCCGATCGGCGAGTTTCAACAACATCTCGGTGGTGCCGTGGGTGTTGAAGGGCGTCTACGTGCCCGACATCATCACGATTCTCGCCTCGCTGTACTTCATCCTCGGAGACATCGACCGCTGATGAATGCGTTCCTGGCCGCCGATCTGCCCTATTGGGCCCAGTCGCTCCTGCGCGTACTCGGTGGTGTCGTCGCCGTGCTCCTGCCGGCCGGCACGATCGTGTACGTCTTCCTCTTCAAGATGATGTCGTTCATGCAGAGCCGTCTCGGTCCGATGGAAGCCGGTCCGTATGGTTCGCTCCAGTTGTTCGCCGAAGTCGGGAAGTGGCTGCAGAAAGAGGACATCACTCCCGAACGTGCCGACCGCTTCATCTTCAAGATTGCACCACTGGTCGTCCTCACGAGCACGTTCCTTCTCGTCGCCGTCGTGCCCTTCGGGCCCGACGCGTGGTTCACCAACTTCGAGGCGGGCGTGTTCTACATGCTCGCGGTGTCCTCGGTCAGTGTCCTCGGCATCCTGATCGCCGGTTGGTCGAGTGCCAACAAGTACTCGTTGCTCGGAGGTCTGCGAGCAGCCGGCCAGCTGATCGCTTATGAACTTCCGATGGTGCTGGCCGTGGTCGGCGTGATCATCCAAGCCGGCACGATGAACCTTCAAGACATCGTTCTCGCGCAGAATGCCGGTGAGATCTTCGGCTGGAACGGACTCGGCAATCCCTATCTCCTGACCCAGATCGTCGGATTCGTGATCTTCATGATCGCCGTTCAGGCCGAACTGACCCAGACGCCTTTCGACATGCCGATCGCCGAGTCCGAACTCGTGTCCGGTTACATGACCGAGTACTCGGGCTTCCGCTTCCTCACGTTCTTCATCGCCGAGTTCGCCACGGCCGGTGTGTTCTCGCTCATCGCGTCGGTCCTCTTCCTCGGCGGATGGGGAATCCCGTTCTCGTGGTTCGGCTGGGACGGCATCGACGACGTCGACAACTGGATGAACGTGGTCGGCCCGCTGATCATGGTCACCAAGATGATGCTCTTGTCGTTCGTGATCATGTGGGTTCGCTTCAGCTATCCACGATTCCGTGAGGATCAACTCCAGCGATTCGCCTGGAAGGTTCTCGTACCCGTGTCCCTCGTCAACATCATGGTGACGGCGATCCTGAAGGTGGCGTTCTGATGCCCAAGCTTCCCGGTCTCGTCAAAGGTCTCGGAGTCACCCTGAACACCCTGGTTCGTACCACGACCAAGGGTTCGAACACCGTTCAGTACCCGCGTGAGAAAGAGGCCCCGCCCATCCGGGCGCGCGGCGTGATCGCGCTGCGCGAGGACAACTGCACCTCGTGCATGCTCTGTGCCCGGTCGTGCCCGGACTGGTGCATCTACATCGAGGGCCACAAGGAACTCGCCCCGCCGCGCCGGGCCGGTGGCAAACCGCGTCAGGTGAACAAACTCGATCGCTTCGACATCGATTACGCGCTGTGCATGTATTGCGGGATCTGTGTCGAGGTCTGTCCGTTCGATGCCCTCTTCTGGAGTCCCGAATACGAGTACAGCGAACCTCGGATCGCCGATCTCCTGCACGACAAGCAGAAGTTGGGTGAATGGATGGAGACCGTTCCCGAAGCACCGGCTCTCGAGGCCGGCGCCGAGAAGAAGGGCAAGAAGTGATGGTGGCCGCCGACCTTCTCGTGGCGCAGAACATCGGTTTCGGCGTGATCGCTCTCCTCATGATCGTGGGTGCGCTTCGTGTCGTGACGGTGAGCAACGTCGTGCATGCTGCGCTCTGGTTGGTCGTGGTGTTGTCGGGTGCCGCCGCTCAGTACCTGCTTCTCTCGGCCGAGTTCGTCGCCATCACCCAGGTTCTCGTGTACGTCGGTGCGGTGATGGTTCTCTTCCTCTTCGGAACGATGCTCACGCGCGCCAAGATCGGAGCCGAGGCAGACCTCAACAACAAGAACTGGGCGATCGGCGTGCCGGTGGCTCTGCTCATGCTCGGTGTCATGTCGTGGGTACTGATCGACGGATTCGGCGACGAGAAACTCCCCAACCCCGATCAGCAGGTACCGGTTCAGGCGCTGAGCGACGACATCTTCGGTCCGTATCTGCTGCCGTTCTGGGCGCTCTCGTTCGTTCTTCTCGTGGCGGTCATCGGTGCGATCGTCCTGGCGAGGAAGGACTGATCCCATGCTGACCGTCCAGTTCCTCCTCCTCGGCGCCGTTCTGTTCTGCATCGGCGTGTACGGCGTCCTCGCCCGCAAGAACGCGGTGATGGTCCTCATGTCGATCGAGTTGATCCTCAATTCGGTGAACCTGAACCTTCTGGCGTTCTCACAACGCCTCGATTCCATCGACGGCAACACCTTTGCGCTCTACATCATCGCCATCGCGGCGGCCGAGGTCGGTGTCGGTCTGGCCATGGTCCTTCTCATCTATCGCAACCGCCGGAGCATCGCGCTCGACGAACTCTCGGACATGAAGGGCTGATCGATGCTGGCATCCGAATCCGCGCTCTCGGTGGGCTGGTTCCTCGACCACGCCTGGGTGATCCCGATCATCCCGGCAGTTGGTTTCGCGATCATCATCCTTTTCGGCCGTCGCCTGCCCATGAAGGGCAGCGAGGTCGGCGTGTTGTCGATGGTCGGCTCGCTGGTTTTCGCACTCGGCGCCGCCTACCAGTGGATCCAGCGCGTCGATGGCGCGTCGGGAGAGGTCGCTCACAGTCTCGTGAAGGCAGCCGAAGGGCATTCGGCCCCTTATGTCGGACCGATCATCCACGAATGGACCTGGTGGCAAAGCGGTGGGTTCGAATTCGGTATCGGCCAACACATCGACGGTCTTGCGCTCACCTTGCTCGTCGTCGTGGCCTTCATTTCGACACTCGTGCAGATCTACTCGCTCGAGTATCTGCGAGGTGACCGCCGTTATACGCACTTCTTCGCAGCGCTCACGCTCTTCTCGGCTGGCATGTTGTGCATGGTGCTCGCACCGAACATGGTCCAATTGATCCTCGGTTGGGAGATCATGGGTCTCTGCTCGTTCATGCTGATCGGGCACTGGTGGGAGGATCAGGCCAACGCCCGCGCCGCCCTCAAGGCGTTCTTCACCGTCCGCGTCGGCGACATGGGACTGCTCGTCGGCACCGGCGCGTTGTTCTTCGGGGCCAATCAATGGACCCAGGAACACCTCGGTGTGAGTGGCTTCAACATCAGTGGACTCTCGGCGTGGGCGATGTCCGGCGAAGCGAGCAAGAGCGTCCTCACGTGGGGTGCGGTCGCCCTCTTCATCGCCTGTATCGGCAAGAGCGGTCAGTTCCCGTTGCACACCTGGCTTCCCGATGCCATGGCCGGACCCACTCCGGTCAGTTCACTCCTTCACTCGAGCACGATGGTCGTGGCGGGCGTGTTCTTGGTGGCCCGTCTGTACCCGGTCTTCTGGGAGGGCATGAAGATCGGCGACACGAACATCAACTTCATCGTGCTGATCGGCGGCATCACGATCGTCATCGCTGCTCTGTTGGCGTTCGTACAACACGACATCAAGAAGGTGCTCGCGTACTCGACCGTCTCACAGCTCGGCTACATGATGATGGGGCTGGGCGCCGGTGCGTGGCTGCCGGCCGTCTTCCACATCTTCACGCACGCGTTCTTCAAGGCCTGTTTGTTCCTCTCGGCCGGTTCGGTCAGCCACTCGGGTTCCCATCACTCCTTCGACATGAAAAAGGACATGGGCGGATTGGCCAAGAAGATGCCGGTCACCGCGACCACGTGGATCATCTCGACTCTCGCCCTGGCCGGAGTGTTCCCATTGGCGGGCTTCTTCTCCAAGGACGAGATCATCGACAACGTCGGACACAACGGTTACCAGGCGTTCATGATCGTCGGCCTGAGTGGAGCATTCCTGACCGCGGCCTACATGACGCGGGCCACCTACCTCACCTTCTTCGGTGAGGCTCGCGGCGCGGCGGCCGGCGAGCATCACGACGAGCACGCCGCGCACGAGACGCACGACGATCACGGTGCGCACGCAACGCATGACTCCCACGCAACGCATGACGATCACGGCGCGCACGGACCACACGAGAGTCCCAAACTCATCACCGTCCCACTCATGATCCTCGCTGCGCTCGCGCTCGTCGCTGGTCTGGCCAATGCCACTCCGTTCGGTTCCAACTGGGAGCGCTTCAAGAAGTACGTCGAGCCCAGTTCGGAATACGTCGCCGTGGAAGCGGCCGTGGCTCACGGTCCGGGTGAGGCTCTGAGTCCGGTGGTCGTCACCGCCGAGGAGAAAGAGGGCGAGGCGAAGTCGGGTTGCTCGTACGACGCGCCCGAAGCCGGAGAGGCTTGTTACTTCCCGGCGGTGAGCCATGCCGAGTTCAAGTGGAGCAAAGCGGCGCTGTCGTTGCTGATCGTCGCCGTCGGACTCGTGTCGAGCTGGCTGTTCTGTGTCCAGTACTACACCCGACGCAACCGTCGACTCGTCGGACTCACCGAACGTCACCGTGTTCTGCGTGGTGGCTACACGTTCCTCTGGAACAAGTACTACCTCGACGCGTTGTACGAGAAGGTCATCGTGCGTGCGATCGCTTACCCGATCGCTGCCGCCGCCTACTGGTTCAACCAGAACGTCATCGACGGCATCGTGAACGGTGCCGGCAAGATCTCCCGCCGCACTGCCGGCTGGGTGTACCGGAACATCGATCAGCGCGTCGTCGA
>JBEGQB010000107.1:0-6762 GCA_041181165.1 Actinomycetota bacterium | reverse complement strand
CGATCGTCTTCGACACTCGGCGACGGCTGCGCTTCTCACCCGGCGCGACACGATCGTGGTGGCGTCGGTGTCGTGCATCTACGGGATGGGCGATCCGGACGAGTACCGGGGGCAGCTTCTCGAACTGCACGTTGGTGTCGACTACGACATGCGCAGCATCCTTCGGCGATTGGTCGATTTGCAGTACGACCGAAACGACATGGCTCTCGGTCGCGGGAACTTCCGGGTGCGGGGGGACACCATCGAGATCCATCCGGCCTACGAGGAGTCCGTTCTGCGGGTCGAGATGTTCGGTGACACGGTCGATCGGCTCACCATGATCGATCCCGTCACCGGCGAGACGTTGAGGGAACTCTCGGAAGTGATCGTCTTCCCGGCCACGCACTACGTCGCCGGCGACGAGCGGATGCGACGAGCGATCGTCGGAATCGAAGCCGAGCTCCAGGAACGGTTGTCGGTCTTCGAGAAGGAGGGGAAACTTCTCGAGGCTCAAAGGCTCCGCATGCGGACCCAGCACGACCTCGAGATGATCCAAGAGGTGGGCTATTGCAACGGCATCGAGAACTACTCGATGCACATCGACGGCCGACAGCCCGGAGAGCCACCTTTCACCCTTCTCGACTATTTCCCCAAGGACTTTCTGATGGTGATCGACGAGAGTCACGTGGCGGTGCCCCAGTTGCACGGTCAGTTCGCCGGCGACCGAAGTCGCAAGGACATCCTCGTCGAGCACGGCTTCCGGCTTCCAAGCGCGCGGGACAACAGACCTCTTCAATTCGATGAGGTGCTCGGGCGTCTCAACCAATGCGTGTTTCTTTCGGCGACCCCCGGTCCTTTCGAGCTGAAGGAGTCGGAACAAGTCGTCGAGCAGATCGTGCGACCAACCGGACTCGTCGATCCGGAGGTGGTGGTGAAGCCGACCAAGGGTCAGATCGACGACCTGATGGAGAACGTCTCCGAGCGGGTTGGGATGGGTGATCGAGTCCTCGTCACGACCCTCACCAAGAAGATGGCCGAGGACCTCACCGATTACTTGTTGGAGCAGGGATTGAGGGTTCGGTATCTCCACAGCAACATCGACACCATTCAGCGGATCGAGATCCTCCGAGCACTTCGACTCGGCGAGTTCGACGTCCTCGTCGGCATCAACCTCCTGCGGGAGGGTCTTGACCTGCCGGAGGTGAGCTTGGTGGCGATTCTCGACGCGGACAAAGAGGGCTTTCTCCGCAGCGAAACCTCATTGATTCAGATGATCGGACGTGCCGCCCGCAACGTGGACGGTCAGGTCATCATGTACGCAGATCAGATGACGCCGTCGATGACACGGGCCATTCAGGAAACCAATCGGCGTCGCGCTCTTCAGATCACCTATAACCAAGAACACGGAATCAACCCGCAAACGATCCGCAAGGCAGTCGGGGACATTCTCTCGATCCTCCGTCCCGATGGTGACGGAACCGCACCGGTCCCCGGCAAGGACAGGCGGCGCCAACGCGAGCGCGACAAGGTTCAACGAGAGTTGAAGACCCTTCCTCAGCAAGAGTTGGCTCGGCTGATCCAAACTCTCGAGGAAGAGATGCACGAAGCGGCGGCTGATCTGAAGTTCGAGTACGCCGCCCGTCTGCGTGACGAGATCAACGAACTGCGCCGAGAGATGAAGGACGCCGGCTAGGCGTCCCTGATCACTCGTCTGTATTCTCGACTCGATGTCGGATCGTCTGGTCGTACAGGGAGCTCGAGAGCACAATCTCAAGAACCTGAGTGTCGATCTCCCGCGAGACAAGATGATCGTGTTCACCGGCCTGTCGGGCAGCGGCAAGTCGTCTCTGGCCTTCGACACCATCTACGCCGAGGGGCAACGGCGTTACGTGGAATCCCTCAGCGCCTACGCGCGCCAATTCCTCGGACAGATGGACAAGCCCGACGTCGACCTCATCGAAGGCCTGTCGCCGGCGATTTCGATCGACCAGAAGTCGGCGAGTCGAAATCCTCGTTCGACGGTGGGCACGATCACCGAGGTATACGACTACTTGCGTCTGCTGTACGCCCGTATCGGCGTCCAGCATTGCCCCAAAGATGGCACGAAGTTGTCGAGGCAGACTCCTCAGCAGATCGTCGACCGAATCCTCACCCTGCCGGAAGGTACGCGTTTCCAAGTCCTCGCCCCCGTGGTGAAAGGTCGCAAAGGTGAGTACGACACGCTCCTCGGTGACCTTGCGGGTCAAGGTTTCGTGAGGGCCAGGATCGACGGCGAGGTCGTCGACATCGGAGAGTTCCTGAAATCCGGTCGCAAACTTGCTCGTTACGAGCAACACACGATCGAGATCGTCGTCGATCGTCTGGTCCGCAAGGACGGGATCAACCGGCGTCTCACCGACAGTCTCGAAACCGCACTGCGGCTCGCCGAGGGTGTTGCCGAAGTCGAGTTGGTGGGCGACGGCAAGAAGGATGACGAGATCCTCACGTTCAGTCAGCATCTCGCCTGTCCGAAGTGTGGTTCGTCCTTCGACGAGCCGGCTCCTCGCAACTTCTCGTTCAACTCTCCCTACGGGGCGTGCGAGACGTGCGATGGGTTGGGGACCACGTTCGAAGTCGATCCCGAGTTGGTCATTCCCGATGGTGATCTCGCTTTGAGCGAGGGGGCGATCGCACCGTGGCGAAGCGCTCACACGGGATTCTTCCAGCGCATCCTCGAATCGGTGGCCAACGACAACAACATCGATCTCGACAAGCCTTGGGGCAAGCTGAGTGCCAAGGCGCAGAAAATCGTCCTTCATGGTCTGCCGGGCAACATCACCGTGAAATTCAAGAACCGCTACGGACGGGCCCGGCAATTCAACACCACATTCGAAGGCGTGATCCCTTGGATCAAGCGTCGTCACGAGAGCGCCGAGAGTGACTGGAGCCGCGAACAGTACGAGGGCTACATGCGCGAGGTTCCGTGTTCGGCGTGCTCGGGAGCACGGTTGAAACCGTCGACGCTGGCGATCACCGTGAACGGACGCAACATCGCCGAGGTCTGCGACATGGCGATTGCGGATTCGGCGGGTTTTCTGTCCGGTCTCGAGCTTTCCGAACGTGATCGCATGATCGCCGAACGCGTGGTGAAGGAAATCAATGCTCGCCTCAGTTTCCTCCTTGACGTCGGACTCGACTATCTGACGCTCTCTCGCTCCGCGGGAACACTGGCCGGTGGAGAGGCCCAGCGAATTCGCTTGGCCAGCCAGATCGGCTCGGGGTTGGTGGGGACTTTGTACGTTCTCGACGAACCGTCGATCGGACTCCATCAACGCGACAACCGCCGCCTCATCGAGACCCTTCTTCGACTTCGGGATCTCGGCAATACCGTTCTCGTCGTCGAGCACGACGAGGAGACGATCCGGGAGAGCGACTGGATCGTCGACATCGGACCCGGCGCGGGGGAGCACGGTGGAGAAGTCGTCTACAGCGGTCCGGTCAAAGGGATCGTGAAGGTCAAGGAATCGATGACCGGCCAATACCTTGCGGGTCGTCGTTCGATTCCCGTACCGGAAACCCGCCGTTCACCGGGTATCCAGTGGCTCGAGGTCATCGGGGCGCGAGAGCACAACCTGCAGAACATCGACGTCCGCTTTCCACTCGGCTGTTTCGTGGCCGTGACCGGCGTGTCGGGGAGCGGCAAGAGCACGCTCGTACGGGACATTCTTCTGCCCGTCCTGATGCAGAAGATCTACAAGTCGAAGGACCCGGCCGGGAAGCACAAGAAGGTCGTGGGAGTCGAACACCTCGACAAGGTCATCGACATGGATCAATCTCCGATCGGTCGTACTCCGCGTTCCAACCCAGCCACCTATACGGGAGTTTTCGACGGTATTCGCAAGCTCTTCGCGACCACGGCCGAGGCCAAGGTCAGGGGCTACCAGCCTGGTCGGTTCTCGTTCAACGTCGCCGGTGGGCGTTGCGAAGCGTGTTCAGGTGACGGAACCATCAAGATCGAGATGCACTTCCTGCCCGACGTCTACGTGCCGTGCGAGGTCTGCAAAGGTGCCCGATACAACCGCGACACCCTCGACATCACCTTCAAAGGAAAGAACATCGCCGATGTTCTCGACATGCCGATCGAGGAAGCAGTGACCTTCTTCGCCAATCAGCCGGCGATCGCCCGGCACATGCAAACCCTCGTCGACGTCGGTCTCGGATACGTCCGACTCGGTCAGTCGGCTCCGACCTTGTCCGGTGGAGAGGCGCAACGCGTCAAGTTGGCATCGGAACTCGCCAAACGGAGCACTGGACACACGATCTATCTCCTCGACGAACCGACGACCGGCCTTCACTTCGAGGACGTTCGGCGATTGTTGACCGTGCTGTCACGATTGGTGGACCAAGGGAACACGGTTCTCGTCATCGAGCACAATCTCGACGTCATCAAGACCGCCGACTGGTTGGTGGATCTCGGTCCGGAAGGTGGGAGTGGCGGGGGAACCGTTGTGGCGGAGGGAACCCCGGAGGACGTGGCCAAAACGGAGGCCAGCCATACGGGTAGGTTCCTCGCACTGATGTTGTCGAAACCGGCACCAGTCAAGCGTTCATAGGCTGATCCGATGGTCGTTCGACCCCCGGCCGGCAGCATTCCCGACTCGCCAGGGTCGTATCAGTTTCGGGACCGCCACGGCCGAATCATCTACGTCGGCAAGGCTTCGAGCCTGCGGCAACGACTGGCCAACTACTTCGCCGATCCGGCAACGCTCCATCCACGCACGGCGCAGATGGTCGCCGAAGCCGAGAACGTCGAATGGATCGTCGTTCGCAACGAAGTCGAAGCCTTGATACTGGAGTTCAACCTGATCAAGGAGCACCGACCGCGTTTCAACGTCCGCCTTCGGGACGACAAGAGTTACCCATTCCTCGCCGTCACACTCGATGAAGAATGGCCACGGGCGGTGGTGGTCAGGGGTGCTCGACGTCGGGGCGTTCGCTATTTCGGGCCCTACCCGCACGCCTATGCGATACGGGACACGCTCGACCATCTTCTACGGACATTTCCGGTTCGTACCTGCAGCCCGGGAAAATTCAACCAGCACGCGAGGCTCGGGCGTCCTTGTCTGCTGTTCCACATCGAGAAGTGCTCGGGTCCGTGTGTCGGAGAAGTCGAACCCGAGCGCTACCGGGAAATGGTCGAAAGCCTGTGCGAATTCATGGGAGGAAGGACCGACGAGGTCGTCGACTCCATGACCAAGGAGATGCAGCGGGCGTCAGACGACCTCGATTTCGAGAGGGCGGCTCGCCTCCGGGACCGCATCGTGGCGGTCGGACGTGCAGTGGAGAAGCAGCTCGTCGTCGCCGAACGAGACGAAGACATCGATGTCATCGGAATTTCGCAGGACGAACTCGAGGCGGCGGCGCAGATCTTCTATGTCCGCAACGGGCGAGTGGTCGGGCGGAAGGGTTTCGTGGTGGACAAGGTCGAGGCCCTGTCGGATTCTCGTTTGGTCGATCGAATCATCGAGTCGTTGTACGGAGAGGATCCTCCGCTCGGATTGCCCAAGATGGTTCTTGTGCCCTTCGAGCCGGAATCGGTGAGCGCATGCGAAGAGTGGTTGTCGCAAAGGCGGGGTAGCCGCGTGGCGGTCCGCGTTCCCCAGCGAGGAGCGCGGCGAGAGCTGATCGAGATGGTGGGCCGAAACGCTGCCGAAGATTTCGTCCGACATCGAATGAAGAGAGCCGCCGATCACAACACTCGTAGTCGGGCCCTGACCGAGTTGCAGGATTTGTTGGGACTGCCGGAAGCCCCTTTGCGGATCGAGTGCTACGACATGGCTCACTTACAGGGCACCGACTACGTCGGCTCGATGGTGGTCCTCGAGGACGGGTTGCCGGCCAAGCGGGAGTACCGCCGTTTCAAGGTGAAGACGGTGGAGGGCAACGACGACTACGCAGCGATGGAAGAAGTCCTGACTCGTCGACTCTCGGCTTACGTCGAAGAGCGAGACGCCGGATTCGATCCGGTGGACACGAATGACCGCAAGCCCAAGAAGTTCGCCTACCCACCCCAACTGCTGCTGGTGGACGGAGGCAAGGGGCAACTGGTGGTTGCCGAGAGAGTCGTTCGGTCGCTTGGTCTGGAAGGGGAGATTCCTCTCGCGTCGCTCGCCAAGCGATTCGAGGAGGTGTTCGTCCCCGGAAAGAGTGACCCGGTCGAAGTTCCGCGAGGGAGCGATGCTCTCTTCATGTTGCAGCGAATTCGAGACGAAGCGCACCGCTTCGCCAACACCTTTCATCGCGAATTGCGCGGCAAGAGGATGACGACGAGTGCCCTCGACGGCATCGAAGGTCTGGGGGAGGCGCGCCGCAAGAAACTCGTCGCGGCCTTTGGGGGCGTGAATGCCGTGAAGAAGGCCACGCTGGACGACCTGCTCTCACTGTCATGGTTGCCCGAGGCGGTGGCCCGGGCTGTCTTCGAGAAGTTCAATCCGCCCGTCAGCGGAAACGACTGAAAACTTCGTTGCGCAGAATCTCGTACTTGGTCACACGCTCCTCGTGGGTGGCGCCGAGTGTGAAGTCGGGAACGATCACCTCGTCGAAACCGAGTGAGGCGTAGGCCTCGATCGACTCGACCATGGTCGGAATACCACCGATGAGGGAGCGATCCGAAGGAGCAACCCGACGCAATTTGCCGATGGTGGACTCGTCCTCGACGAGGAAGAACATCGCTTGAACCGATCGCCGAATCGAATGGGGGTCGCGGCCTACCGCCGCGCAGGCGCTGTCGAGGGCGGCGACTTT
>JBEGQB010000106.1:0-6776 GCA_041181165.1 Actinomycetota bacterium | reverse complement strand
TGGCGCTCTGGAAGACCCTCGCCGACGCCGGACTCATCGGTATCGGCCTGCCCGAGAGCGTCGGTGGAGCGGGCCTCGGCATCACCGAGGTCGCCATCGTGCTCGAAGAAATCGGACGCGTGGCGGCACCGATTCCGGCCTTTGCCGTCATGGCGTTGGCAGCGCCAGCGCTGATCAACAAGCCCGACCTGCTCGAAGGTGTCGCCTCCGGCGATGTGATCATCACCGCCGCCATTCACGAACCAGTGGGAGAAGCTTACGCGCCGGCCACCGTCGTGGCCGATGGTCGGATCACCGGAACCAAAGTGTGTGTTCCCCACGGACTCCTCGCCCGACGCTTCGTGGTGACCGCCGCTGACGGTGTGTACGTGGTGGAAGCCGACGATCCGAACGTGAAGGTCATCCGACAGGACACCACGAGCGGCGTTCCCGATGCACTCGTGGAGTTCTCGGGCGCCAAGGCCGCCTGCGTCGGCGGACCGGCCACAGTGGTCGACCTCGTGAACCGTGGCGCGGCAGGTGCGTGTGTGATGGTGGCCGGAGCCTGTGATGCGGCGCTGCGCCTCACAGCGGAGTACACCAAGTCGCGCCACCAGTTCGACAAGGCGATCGCCACGTTCCAGGCCGTGAGTCAGCGCGCCGGCGATTCGTACATCGATACCGAAGCGGTGCGCCTCACCGCTTGGCAGGCGATTTATCGACTGGCCAACTCACAACCGGCCGACGAAGCGGTGATGTCGGCCAAGTTCTGGGCCGCCGAGGGTGGCTGGCGTGTGATGCACGCGTCGCACCATCTGCACGGCGGCGTGGGCGTCGATCGCGACTACCCGTTGCACCGGTTCTTCCTGATGCACAAACAACTCGAACTCCAACTCGGTTCCACCCAGCCCAGCCTGGCCCGCCTGGGTCGACTTCTCGTGAACTCCTGATCGATCCGTGATGTCGAACAATCCGAATCCGATCCTGCCGGCCGATCCCGACCTGCCGCTGATCCACACGCGCAACTACGAAGTCCGCGCGTACAAGGTGAACGACAACGAGATCCTCATCCGAGGAGCCGTACGCGACGACAAGGCACCCGGGCTGTACGTGAACGACGATCCCGAACCTCTCACGATCCACCACATGGTGATCGAACTTCGCGTCTCCTACCCGATGATGGAAATCCTCGACGCGAACACCGAACTCAAGGAATTCCCCCACCATGAATGCCCCGGCATCGCTCCTCGCTACAAGCAACTCGTCGGGCTCTCCATCGCCCGTGGGTTCACCCACAAGGTTCGTGAACTCTTCGGTGGCCCGCGCGGTTGCACCCACACCACAGCCCTTCTGCAGGCCATGGGACCAGTCGCCATTCAGTGCGGTTGGAGCATGCGGGTGATCAAGTTGAAGGAACTGGCCGTGAGCGGTGCAACACGTGAGGACATGACTCCGGAGCAGCGCGAGATGGCCCGTGAGATGGCCTTCAAGTCGAACCTCAACACCTGCCACATCTGGGACGAGAACGGTGAGCACGTCCGCGTGATCCGAACCGGTGGCGATATCGGCGCCCCGCTGTCGGTCACCAAGCGCCTCGACAAACTCGGTCGCTCGTCGCAGGAATGGGAGAAGATCCGCGGCTAGCCGATGAGGCGAAGGGCTTCGTCCTTGGCCCACTTGTAGTCGGCCTTGCCGACTGGTGTGCGCACCACTTCGGCCACGACGAACACGGCCTTGGGAGTCTTGTAGTCGGCCACCATCGTTCGTGCGTGTTCCACGATGTCGTTCGCTTGGGCCGAAGAGCCCGGTCGTAGCTGCACGAGAGCAGTCACTTGCTCACCCCACCGCGTATTGGGAGTTCCGACGACCACCGCATCGAACACCGCCGGGTGCTGCTTGAGGGCCGCCTCGACTTCCTCGGGGTAGATCTTCTCACCGCCGGAGTTGATGCACACCGAGCCACGACCGAGGAGCGAAATCGATCCGTCGTCCTCGATACGCGCGAAGTCGCCCGGAATCACCCAACGCTGTCCGTCGTAGGTCGGAAACGTGGCCGCGGTCTTTTCGGGATCTTTGTAGTAGCCGAGCGGAATGTTGCCGCTGCGGGCCAACTTGCCGACTTCACCAACGGCGCACCGTCGTCCGTTCTCGTCGAGGACGGTGGTGTCCGGACCGGTCACGAATCGGGGCGACGACATCGACGTGCCGTCATCGGGTCGGGCTCCAGCGGCGCCGGTTTCCGAAGCCCCGAAACTGTCGAGAATGGCCACGTTGGGAAGAGCGGCGCGGATCTGTTCGCGGACACCCGACGACAAAGGAGCACCACCGTTGCCGATGGCGAACAACATCGAGAGGTCGATGTCGGGACGGGGTTCGACGAGAAGTGACTCGGCCATCGGACGAGCCATGGCGTCACCGATCGTGGACACCGAGTTCACCTTGGCGTCGGCCACCAGACGCCAGACGTCGAGAGGGTCGAAACGCTTCTTGGTGTAGAGCACGAATGTTCCACCCGACGTGATGGCATTGCCCATGATCCACTGGCCGCCCCCGTGCATCATCGGTCCGATCGACATCAGACGGGCACGGAACGGTGCGGCGGCGGCTTCCTCGCCGAGTTGCTCCACTCGATCGATCGGACGATTGCCGCGCGCCGAGTTCATGGCGCCGAGCACGACGTTCTCGTGACGCCACATCACACCCTTGGGCATGCCGGTCGTGCCCCCGGTGTACAGGATGTACATGTCGTCGGCGGAACGACCGGGGAAGTCGCGTTCGGGCGACGACGCTGCCAAAGCCGCCTCGTAGCCGTCGCCCATCACGATCAGTTGACGCAGCCCGGGCAGCGCGTCCCTGACCTCGTCGATCGCCGGCACGTATTCGGGGGCTGCGATCACCGCCACACAGTCGGCGTTGTCGTAGAGGTAGCGGAGTTCGGCCTCGACGTACCGGTAGTTGACGTTCACCGGGACCGCACCGATCTTGCAGCACGCGTAGAAGGATTCGACCCATTCATGGCAGTTCTGTGCGTGTATGCCCACGTGCTCGCCACGACGGATGCCGAGCGAAGTCAGGTGGTTGGCCAGACGAGTGGCCCGCTCGTCGAGCTGCGCGTAGGTGAAGGCGACCTCGTTGGTGATGAGAGCCATCTCGTTCGGGATGGCATCGGCGATGACTTCCAGGACATCGGCCAACTGGATCGAGCGCGGATGATTCGCCATCTCAGCCTGCGAATCCGTCAAGCATGTCCTTGAACCCGTACTTGTCGTGGGGTCCGATGGCCATGTTTTCGTAGAGCCCGTAACCGACGTGTCGACGACCATCGCGATCGGTGTACGAGAAACGCGCCGAGTTGTCGACGATGCCGAAGAGCCGCATGGCTCCCTCGGGTGTGGTGGTGTCGAGTTCGAAGTTCTGGACGACGAGCGGCCCTTGCCACATGCCATGACGCCAATCGGCGTCGTAGCCGTAACCGGTGCCGATTCCGATGTGCACGGGTAGGAGCGGTTCGACGTCGAGCCGGTATTCGAATCCGTCCTCGGCCACCACGCGAATGTCGGCTCCGGTGGAGAAGCGTGAGCCGACGCGGTATGCGAGATCGTGATCCGGCCGACCGAGATGTTCGATCCGACCATCGGGCCAGATACGTGTGGCCTCTTCCATCACCCGGCTGCCGTCGGGGTTCTCCTGCATGATGATCATCAGCGAGTGGTCGTCGAAACGAATGGGCGTGTAGATCCAGAACCAGCTGAACGGGTTGGAGGCGCGAATACCGGCTGGCTCGCTCTCGCCCACCGGGCGAACTCCCCACGACCGATCGCGGGTCCCCCACCATTCATTCGCCGAAAGAGCCATCGACTTTCCAGCGACCGTGAGTTCACCGGTCCAGCCACCGGTCTGGGCCAGGCGACACGTGTCGAAGATGACGCGGCCGTTCTCCCGGATGTAGTGACGCGGTTCTTCGAAGGCCGGCATGGCGCCGTTCCATTCGGCGTCGAGTGAGATGCCCCATTCGTTGTCCGCGCACCGAACACGAAGTCGCTGGAGCGGTTCGAGAACTTCGATGCTCAACGGACCGACCGAAGGATGCAATCGATCGGCGGCATCGAGGGCGCCCGAAGCCCGCACCACTCGATGCTGACCCTCGTGGAAAACCAACAGGTACGCATCGATGACCCCGAGATTCGGATACACACCGAGGCCGGCCACGAACATCGTCGTGCCGGACTTGTCGAAACCGTTGAAGTAGTAGCGATCGTAGAAGTTGCGGTCGCTCGTGGCGGCGTGGCGCATCGGCTCCGAGGTCTGATGAATCGGGAAATCGTCGAGATTGCTGAGCACTGGAACTCCGGTCAGATCGTGGTCAGGAGTGGGGCGACATCGGTGGCGAAGGCGACGAGTTGTTCGCACAACTCGTCGCAACTCCGGGCCTTGAAACGAACCTGCAATTGGTTGACTCCGTTCGCGGTTCCGGCCAGAACTCGTTCGGCGATCGATGAAGCCGAACCTGAGAGCGTTGCTTCCCCGACGTCCCACGACGGGGTGCCGACATACATGAACGGCGTGATGTGGCCGATCATCACGTCTCCGCTTCGCCCATTCTTGGCGCGCTCGGCGAGGAGGAGGTCGACCATCTCCTGATTGGACGGCCCTTGTGGCAGCCAGCCGTCGGCGAGCCGCGCCGCACGCTTGATTGCCACTGGGCTCGAACCGGCGACCCAGATCGGCGGGCGCGGCGACTGCACCGGGCGGGGCCGCGCACCGAAGCCGGCGACGAACTCGTTCTCGAGTGTTGCGGCCAATTCGGGAATACCGGCTTCAAGTGCCGCGCCTCGACCATGAAAGTCGACCCCGAGGTGCGCGAACTCTGCTTCCACGTGCCCGGCACCGATGCCGATCATGGCGCGCCCACCGGTGAGGTGGTCGAGGGTGGCGAATTGTTTGGCCGCCACACGCGGGTGTCGGTAGGGCAGCACGTACACGTGGGTCAGCAAGCCGACGCGTTCGGTGAGCGCGCCGAGCCACGACAGAGTGGCGATGGGGTCGGCCCAGTGGGTGCCCATCCCGCCGACGACCGACTCGGGAAGCGAGACGTGATCGCAAACGCCGACGTACGCATAGCCGTTGTGGTCGCAGGTACTCGCCAACCGGGCCAACTCGTCGGGCCCGGCCGTCTTCTCCCATTCGGCGACGAAATACGAGCTCTGTGCCTGGATCGGCAACTGGATCCCGTAGATCCGACGGCCCTTGGGCACGGTGAACATCGGGGCACTCGGTTCGGCCATGAACGAACCTTAGGCGGTCAGGGTCAGCGACGAACGAGCCGCTCAGCACTGCCGATGAGGTGAGTGATCACCACGGCGACCAGAACGGATGTGGTGGCGACGGTCCAGATCATCCCGTAATCGAGGCGTCCGCGTGATTCATTCAAGAGATTGCCGAGACCGTTTCCGGTGGCGAGGTATTCGGCAATCATCACACCGAGCAAAGCGCGAGGCGCGGCGAGTCGAGCAGCAGTCACGAGAGCGGGCACCGCTCCCGGGAGTCCGACGAAACGAAGTGCGCGGAAACGTCCTCCGCCACTCACGCTGACGACGTCGATGGCCGCCGGTGGCGTCGAGGCCAACGCTTGCGAGATCGTCACGAACGACGGGAAGAACGTGACCGAGACGCACACCACCACGGTGGCGAGGATGTCGCGACCGAAGACCAGAACGATGAGCGGTGTGAGCGCGGGTAACGGCATCGTCTGCGAGATGAGAGCGAAAGGAAGCACGCTTCGACCCAAGGTTGGTCGCAGACTCAGAAGCGTGGCAAGAAGAAGTGCGGCCAAGAGTCCGCACACGAGACCCAATAGGGCGAGTGGAAGGGTGGACCCGTACGCGCTGAAAAGTCGATCGCGGGCATCGGCGGCTCGCGGATCGGAAGTCAGGTAGCGAACGACTGCCAGAGGTGACTTGGCGACCACCGGCGACATGCCGAGGATCTGAAGGACGATCGCCCACACTGCAAAAACGACGGCCGCCGACACCGCGGCCGACACGAACCTTGCCCACAACGCTCGCTGCTCCGTGGTCGAGAGAGAAGTGGTGACGGTGCTCGACAAGGATTGGCGCGTGAGACTCTGAGCGATCATGGCGAAAATTCCATACGCGGTCGCGGCCACGATCGTGGCCACGAGTCCTATCCCCCACAGCCGCGCCGGATTGGCCTGACCCAACGAACCGAGCAGATAGGTGCCGAGTCCCCATCTGGTACCTCCGCCGAACTCGGCGAGGAGCGTGCCCAGCAGAGCAGCTGGCGCGGCAACCTTGAACGCGCTCACGACGTGCGGAAGCGCGCTTCGCACTCGAATCCAACGAAGGACGTCGGTCGTGGAGCCACCTGCGACCATCACCACGTCGATCAGACGAGCATCGACGGCGCGCATTCCGTTCACCGTCGCCGTGAAAGTCGGGTAGTACACGGCCATCGAAGCCAGAACGACACGCGGGATGGTGCCGTGGAAAGCCAGCAGCAATACCGGCACGAGTGCGATGAGAGGCATGGCGAAGAGCGAAACTCCGATTCCTCGCACGAGCGTTTCGGCCAGGCGAAAGCGGGCGGCCAGCGAGCCGAAAACCACTGCCACCGAGTTGCCGATCAGGAATCCGAGACCGGCGCACTTGAATGTGACCGACAAGTGAGGTGGATAGTCGGAACGATCGTGCCAGAACTGCCGAAGGATGTCGGTCGGAGGCGGCAGCGCGCCACTTGCCACCAGTTCGAGTTGGCCGATGAGTTCCCAAACGGCGAGA
>JBEGQB010000105.1:0-6779 GCA_041181165.1 Actinomycetota bacterium | reverse complement strand
TGACCTGGAGGCGCGCCGGTGCGGCCGGCACGTACCTCGCCGACGAGCAGGTTCTGGTTCTCAATCGGAGTCAGAACGGAGTCGCCGGACTCAACGTGGTGACTCCCCTGCAGCTCGACGACGGGCGGGTCGTGGCGGTCGCACGCGGGTTCGTCCCGCTCGACGTCACTCCTGCGGACCCTCCTACTGGTCGCGTGCGAGTGATGGGGGTCTTACGCGAGTCCGAGAACCGAAGGTCGGGACAACCGCGCGAGGCCGAGGGAGAACTCCGCGAGATGTTCGTTCTCGATCTCGATCGACTCCAAGAACAAATCGACGATCCCTTGTTGGACGTCTGGCTGGCCGCCGATGCTTCCGATCCGTCCGATGATGCGGCTTTCTCCCCGATCGCACCTCCCGAACTATCCGAAGGTCCGCACCTGTCCTACGCGATCCAGTGGATCATCTTTTCGATCTGCGTGATCGTCGGTTGGATGCTGGCCGTTCGACGTTCGATCAGGCGTGCTCGATCGCGGACATCCGCCTGAACTGCTCCACGACATCGGGCGAGGAATGCTGCGGGTCGAGGGTTCGATACACCGTCTCGACGTTCACGGCGACCCGGCCGAACTCGCCCCAGGTCCGATAGGCACCGAGTGAGCGAGCGATGTCGCGCGCGGCATCGAACGCATCGATTCCGGCCTCGAATCGCCCCTTCGCCTCGTCCTCGATGAAGGCGAGATAGTCGCGAACACCGGCGATGCCACCCTTGTCGGTGATCGGCCCGTGGCCGGGAACCACGGTGTCGATGTCCATGCCCAACATGAGATCGCAGGCATCGATCCAGTTCGACAACGGACCGGCCCAGACGATCGGCGTCCCGCCGATGAACAAGATGTCCCCGGTGAACACCGTCTTCGCGTCGGGCACGTAGGCGATCACATCGCCATCGGTGTGGGCCGGTCCGACTTCGATCAACTCGACTTGTCGTCCACCGACGTCGATGTCGAGTCGACCATCGAACGTCCGGGTCGGCAGACGTTGTTCGATACCGGAGAATTCGAACGAACCGAAAAATCCCCGAAAGAGTTCTCCGATCTCTCCCGGAGCGGCATTCATGGCGGCCAACATCGCCGGCGGAACCGCCGCCATCTCATGAGCCGCGGCCGTCGACGCAATGACCTCTGCCCCGTCCACGAGTTGATTGCCATAACAGTGATCACCGTTGGCATGGGTGTTCACCAGAGACGCGATCGGCGCGCTTCGAGTGAACGGAGCGAAGGCGTCGAGCATCTCTCGAGTGAGCCGTAGATCGAAGAGCGTGTCGACCAGAAGCGATGCCCCATCGCCCACCACCAAGCCGGCGTTGCTCCAACCCCAGCCTCCGTCGGGCTGTAGGAAGGCATGGCACCCGTCACCTAGTTCGAGGGCTCCACGTTCGTAGGCGAAGGACACCCCCGGAGCGTAGGCAATGCTTGACAGGGAACACATGTTCGCAGTACACACGACAGGTGGCCCCGAAGCAGAAGTCCTTCGACGACATCGGCACTCCCCTGGCCGATGTGACCTTCTGCGTGATCGACCTCGAAACCACCGGTGGCCAAGCCGACTCCGACCGCATCACCGAAATCGGTGCGGTCAAGTACCGGGGCGGCGAATGCCTCGGAACCTTCCAGACCCTCGTGAATCCGGGCTGCGCGATTCCACCCTTCATCACGATTCTCACCGGGATCACCGAGTCGATGGTTCTGCCCGCCCCTCCGATCGAATCGGTTCTCCCGTCGCTACTTCACTTCATCGGTGATTCGGTTCTCGTCGCCCACAACGCGCGGTTCGATGTGGGATTCATCAACGCCAACCTCATCCGAACCGATCGCGAACCGCTCACCAACGTTGTCATCGACACCGTTCCCCTCGCCCGACGTCTGGTCCGTGACGAGGTCCCCGACTGCAAACTCGGCACCCTTGCCTCACGACTGCGTCTGGCTCATCAGCCCAATCACCGCGCACTCGACGATGCCCTCGCCACCGGAGACCTCCTTCATTTCCTCATCGAGCGCGCCGCCGGCTTCGGAGTGCTCGGCCTCGACGATCTCGTCGGCCTCCCGCGCCTCGATACCCACCCACTGGCCGCCAAGCTTCGTCTCACCGAAGATCTGCCCCGCTCACCTGGCGTGTATGTCTTCGCCGATGCCAACGAGCGGGTTCTCTACGTGGGCAAGGCCACGAATCTGCGCCAACGGGTCCGGAGCTACTTCAGCACCGGTGAAACCCGCCGCAAGGTCGGAGCCATGCTTCGTCAGACCCACTCGATCCATCACATTCCGACTCCCGACCCACTCACCGCAGCGATCCTCGAGTCGCGACTCATCGGGCGACTGACTCCCCACTACAACCGGGCTGGCACGACTTCGGATCGGTATTGCTATGTCCGACTCACCACCGAAGAAGATTGGCCCCGCCTCGTCATCAGCAAGAACCCCGCCCGACACGGGTTGCATCTCGGACCGCTCACCAGTCGCACGGCGGCTCGCCTCGTGGTGGAGGCCATCGAATCGGTGGTTCCACTTCGTCGTTGCACCGTGCGCATGGGACGCAACTACGTTCCGCCGGCCGACGCGCCGGTGTGCTCGGCGGCGCAGCTCGGCGTGGCGCAGTGCCCGTGCTCGGGCCACGCCGACCGCGAGCTCTACGAGTCGATCGTCGACTTCATCGTGCACGCCCTCACGCACTCACCGGACGCTCTCATCGAAAGAATTTCCGATCGAATCGCCCATCTGTCGGCGGCACAGCGTTTCGAGGAAGCGGCCGAAATGCGCGACCGCGCGACGGCGCTTCTCACCGCACTTCACCGTCAACGCACGCTCGATGCACTACGACGGGCCGGCATGCTCGAAGTTGCATCGGATCGCACGATCTGGAGATTCGATTCCGGTGTCCTTGTCGATGTCCGTGTCGACGATCAGCTCTTCGGATGTCTCGACGCGCCAGCTTCACTCATCGCGTCGCTGCAACCACCCGAGCCGGCGGCTGCCGATGCGCCACTACCGCGTCACCTCGCCGACGAGATCTGGTGTGTCGCTCGCCATCTGGAATCGGCGACGGACTGCACCGTCGTGTCAGCCGTCGGTGAATGGGCGGCTCCGGCGATCAGTCTTCCCACCTTGCGCCGACCTGGTCGACCGACAGAGCGAGAACCCGCCCTTCTGGCAGCCGCTCCTTGATCGATTCCACATCGGCCGAGTCGCACATCGCAGCCACGGTCGGTCCTGATCCGGACAACCACGCGCACCACACGTCGCTGGCCAACATCGCGTCGAGGACGTCGCGACTCCGAGTCGCCTTGGTCAACCGAGCGTCCTGATGAAGCCGATCGCGCGTCGCTTCTCGAAGGAGATCGATCCGTCCGGCGGCGAGAGCGGCGACGAAGAGCCCCGCACGTGACAGGTTGAAAACCGCATCGTCTCGACTCACGGTCGACGACAGACTCGAACGGCTGGCATCGGTCGAGGTCCGCGTACCGGGCACCCAGGTGAGGATCGTCGGGCGCAACGGGGTGGGGACCGTCGCCACGGCGTCGTCGGCCACCACCACGAACCCTCCGAACGTGCTCGCGGCGACGTTGTCGCCGTGACCTTCGAGTCGTGCGGCAGCGTGGAACACCCCGGAACGATCACCATCCAGACAACCGGTGTCACCTTTCTGTGCGAGTGCGAGCGCGGTCGCTCCGACCCGAACGGCTCCCGAGAAACCGAGTCCACGCCCCGATGGAATCGGCGATCGAACCCACACTTCACCGCGACCACCACTCTCCAAGAATGCGACTCGGGCCGGATGCGAACCCTTGGCGACCTCGGCGCGGTCGGGCATCTCGCCCGACAACACCCCGACTTCGGCACGAAGATCGAGCGCTACGGCAAGGCTGTCGAAGCCCGCACCAAGATTGGCCGACGAGGCCGGAACTGAAACCTTCAACTGTTGGATACCGCGATCAAACCGTCGAGCACCTTGGCCGCCGCACCGCTATCGATCGAATGACGCGCCATCTCGATTCCCGCGGCAACGTCAGTTGCCACACCAGCCACGACGAGCGCCGCTCCGGCATTGAGCAACACAATGTTGCGGTGGGCTCCATGCTCGGCGGCGAGCACTCGGCGGACTGCTTGCGCATTGACGTCGGGCGTTCCGCCCACGAGTTCTTCGTTGATGGCTGGTGCAAGTCCAAGAGACACCGGATCGACGGTGAAGGTACGGACCTCACCATCGTGCAGGGCGAGTACCGACGAGGTCCCGGTGGTCGTGAGCTCGTCCAAGCCCTGACCGTGCACCACCCACGAAGAAATCGACCCGTGCAGGCGCAGCGAAGCGAGCATTCTCTCGGCCACGAGCGGATTGGCGACGCCGATCAACTGTCGACGGACGCGACCCGGATTGGCCATTGGCCCGAGGAGGTTGAAGACCGTCGGCACTCCCACCTCGCGGCGAGCCGGCGCTGCGAAGCGAAATGCGGGGTGATACCGAGCTGCGAGGCAGAACCCCATTCCGACTTCCTCGACACATCGCTTGACCTTGTCGGGCGGAAGCTCCACTGCTACTCCGAGCGCCTCGAGCACATCGGCTGTGCCGCATTGCGACGAAGCCGCCCGGGCGCCGTGTTTGCACACCGGCACCCCGGCTCCGGCGACCACGATCGCCGACATCGTGCTCACGTTGATCGAGTGACTGCGATCTCCACCGGTGCCAACGATGTCGACCGCTCGGTCACGAAGTTCGTCCGACAACGGCACGATCTCGGCCGAGGCGAGAACTGCATCGAGCAACCCCGAGATTTCCTCCGGGGTCTCCCCTTTGGCGCGGAGCGCAATGATGAAGCCGATCAACTGGGCCGGTGTGGCATCCCCGGCCAGAATCGTGGCCATCGCGGTCCGAGCATGGTGGGCCGGGAGGTCTTCACGGTCGAGCAGGCGCGCGATGAGATTCGGCCAACCACCGATTTCCGACAGTGACGTTTCGCCCGACATCGCTGGTCAGGCTACCGATGAGCTTCAGGCCGTCCTTCGGCGCTGTCGAATGATGCGACGACGCTCCCGCTCGGTCGTGCCACCCCAGACTCCAACCTTCTCGCGACTCGCCAAAGCGTGCTCGAGGCAGGCGATCCGAACATCACACGAATCGCAGATGGCCTTTGCTGTTTCAGCGTCCTCGTCGGACTCCGGGAAGAAGACCTCCGGGTCCAGCCCTCGGCAAGCCCCAAGATCACGCCAGATGATGTCCCCCACGACAACCCCCCAACCCCGCTGTCACCTTAGGACCGGGGTCGAGGAGTTGTAAAGGGTCAATCCCGCAGGTCGGAGAGCATTTCCTCGATGTTCGCCTCGGACAGGGCGATCTCTTCGAGGTACTGCGGGTGGTCGCAGACCAGCACGGCTCCACCGGAGGCCAAGCTCTCGATCTGTTCGGGAGTGAACTCGAACTGGAGATAGTGCACAGCCGAGGTCGTGTCGGGTCGGGTGAGTTGTGCCGCGTGACGCGATTCGGGGAACGACCGCACCTCGGTTCCGTCGGCGAGACGCACGACGATCGACTTCTCGATGCCGACGAGGCGCGGAAGCCATTCCCGCATTCCTTCGTCACTGGTGAGTTCGATGAAGAGAGTGGCGCAAAGTTGACCGGGCACCGGGATCATCGAATTGTAAGTATCGATCTCCACCTGGATGTCCTCATCGGTCGACAGGTGCTCGACGCGGGCCATCTCTTGGATCTGCGAGCGAACGGTTTCCCGATTCTCGAACACCATCGACACGAAGGTTCCGAGGTTCAGTCGGCGACGTTGCTTGAGGGCGATGATCTGCCGACGAAACTCTTCGCGGCCTCGTTCATAGGCGCGAACGTCGAGGATGTCGTCGAGAGTCAGTTTGCGCGGGTGGGACATGGTCGTGGTCACTGGTTCTCCTGGGGGATTCCGTAGGCACGAGCGACGATCTGCAGGGGGTGCAGTGGCTCGCGACCTGTTTGTTCGTTGATGGCGGTATTGGCCAGATGACAGTCGCCGGTCACGACGTCGCCACCGGCCTTGATGATCTCCTCGCCCAACTTCTTGGCGATCGGAATCGAGAGGTCCGCGTTCTCGGCGCGCAGACCCCACATGCCGTCGATACCTGAACACTGCTGGACGAGTTTGATCTTGGCACCGGTGAGTTTCATCAGATCTCGGCTCTTGAGGCCGATGTTCTGGGCACGGAGGTGACATGGCGTGTGATAGGTGATCGTCTCAGGGACGTCTCCGCCGAATTCGGTGTCGAGCGACGTGCCCTCGTCCTTGTGAAGCTTGATCAGGTATTCGCTCGAGTCGAAGGTGTGCTCGGCCACCAATTGAGCGTCAGCCCCGCCGATGTAATCGACGTAGTCCTTCTTCAGCACATAGCCGCAGGTCGGCTGCGGAACGACGATGTCGTTCCCCTTGCGAACAGAATCGGCCAGAGCTTTCACGTTCTCGGCGGCCACCTTCTTGAACTGATCGATGTCACCGCTGTGGAGGAACGGTGCTCCGCAGCACTTTGTGGTGTCGGCCAACGTGCACTCGACACCATTGCGTTCGTAGACCTTCACGAGGTCGTGCCCGATCTCGGGCGCTTGATACTCGACGAGGCACGTGGGATAGATGGCGACCCGACCCTGTCGTTTGCCAAGGCGCAATTTCGGCCGGCGCTTGAACCAAGTGGTGAAACGCTGGCGAGCGAAGGGAGGCAGCAACCGCTGGCTCGAGACACCAGCGGTCTTCTCGATGACCTTGCGGATGG
>JBEGQB010000104.1:0-6784 GCA_041181165.1 Actinomycetota bacterium | reverse complement strand
GATCGATGCCTGCATCGTGCACCTTCCCGTCGACGACCCTGAGCTCCACGTCGAACCGCTCTTCGCCGAAGATCTGATCGTCATCGTGCCCAACAAGCACCCGTGGGCCGGCGAAACCACGCTGACGATGCGCGATCTCGCTCAGCACTCCTTGGTACTTCCACCGGCGTCGTCGTCGCTTCGTCGCATCATCAATCGAGCCGCAGACCTGAACGGCGTCACGTTGTCGTCCGAGGCCGAGATCGACGGCGTGCGCCTCATGGCGTCGCTTGCCTTCGAGGGCTTCGCTCCCGCCATCGTCCCGGCCACCGCCGCGCCACGTTGGTTGAAGGGTGACTTCGTCCGTGTTGCGGCACCTGAACTCCCACGACGCGTGGTCGGTTGGGTACAACGACGCCGCCCACGTCCCGGCCCGCCGACCCGAGCCGCACTGGACGTGGTCCGTGAACTCGTGGCTCGGCGCGGATCCCGCCAACCCGGCGTCTACGTGGGCCCGGACGCCTTCCCGTTGAAGTCAGCCTGACCGTTCGGGCCGGACCGGCAGCGTCGGGCGTACTGTTGGGGCGTGCAGCCCCTTGGTCTCCGAGCCCGCATGCCCGGAGCCGCCCATGCCGACGTACGTGAACTCGACGGTCGGCGATTGGTGTGGGTCGAGGTCAATGGCGAGACCCACAAAGGTGCGTTGAGTTTCGAGGCATCGGCAGTGATCGAGGCCGCGGCGCGAACCGCGGTGGCCGAGTGTCTTCCACTGGTGATCGTGATGGCGTCCTCCGGCGCCGAAATCCGCGACGGATTCGCCGCCTTGCACGGTTGGGGTCTGGCGGCGCGCGCGCTCACGGACTGCTCGGGCAAGATCCCGACCACGATTCTCGTCGACGGCCCAGCAGTATCGGGGCCGGCGTTGTTGCTCGGCATCGTGGATCACGTCGTCATGACCGAAGCGTCCTATGCGTTCGTGAGCGGACCGACGATGGTCGCTGACTTCACGGGTGTCGTCGTCGACAACGAAGAACTCGGCGGTTCGGCCGCCCACGCGCGCCACACCGGCTCGGCTTCGATCGTCGTTCCCGATCTGGAGTCCGGCGTGGCGGCGATCGGCCATCTTCTCTCGTATCTCCCCGACCATGCCGATGTTGAGCCATCCGATTTCTCGACCGATGATCCCGTCGACCGGCTGACACCCGAAGCAGGAGACGCGATTCCCGAGGCCTCCACGGGTAGTTACGACGTGCGGACGGTGATCCGCTCGTTGTGCGACGACGGCGACTTTCTCGAGATTCGCGGTCGGTGGGCAGCCAATCTCGTCACCGGATTCGCAACCATCGGCGGCCGACCGGTTGGCGTGCTCGCCAACCAGCCGATGGTGCTCGCCGGCACTCTCGACATCCCGGCCTCCCAGAAGGGCGCTCGGTTCGTGGCGTTCTGCGATGCGTTCAACCTTCCGGTGATCACACTCGTCGACACGCCCGGCTTCTACCCGGGCAAGGATCTCGAGTGGCGCGGAATGATCCGCCATGGCGCGCAACTCGTCTTTGCCTATGGCCGCGCCACGGTGCCGCGAATCTGCGTGATCCTGCGCAAGAGCTACGGCGGCGCGTACATCGTGATGGACTCCAAGCGGATGGGCAACGACCTCTGCTTGGCATGGCCATGGGCCGAACTCGCCGTGATGGGTGCCGGTCAGGCGGCGGCCATCCTTCAGCGCCGGGCCACTCCCGAGGAGAAGGCGGCGTTCGAGGCCGACTACTCCGAACGGCTCTTGAACCCCTACGTCGCCGCCGAGCGAGGGTACGTGGACGCCGTCATCGAACCAGCCGACACGCGGGCAGTGATCTGCTCGGCCCTCGACGCCCTCGTCGACAAGCGCGAGCACCTGCCGGGGCGAAAGCACGACAACTCCCCGCTTTGACGGCGCGCCGATGGGCGGCTCACGACCGGCCACGGTTATCCTCGAAACCGGAGGAGAAAGCCTCCACCAGCAGCACGTGATCCGAACAACGGATCCCAAGACACAAGGGGACGAGCAAGGTGCCCGAGACCATCACGATCACCGACGACCGCACCGGAAAGAAAGTCACCGTACCGATCACCGACGGTGTGTTCCCCTCCTCGGCGCTCCGGGAACTCGATCCCGATCTTCGGATGTACGACCCGGCCTACTTGAGCACCGCCGCCTGTCGTTCGGCCATCACCTATCTCGACGGTGACAACGGCGTTCTTCGCTACCGCGGCTATCCGATCGAGCAACTGGCCGAGAAGTCCACCTACCTCGAGGTCGCCTACCTCCTGCTGAACGGCGAACTCCCGGACAAGGCCCAACTCGCCCAGTGGACCAACGACGTCGTGCACCACACGTTCATCCACGAGAACATGCGCAAGCGCTTCGTCGACGGATTCCACTACGACGCCCACCCCATGGGAATGTTCGTCTCGGCCGTCGCCGCGCTCGGAACCTTCTACAACGACGCCAAGGACATCGACAGCAAGGAGAGCCGCGACAAGCAGATCCTCCGACTGATCGCCAAGATGCCGACGCTGGCCGCCATGTGCCATCGCTTCTCGGTCGGATTGCCGTTCGTGTATCCCAACAACGATCTCTCGTTCCCGGCCAACTTCCTGAACATGATGTGGAAGGTCGGCGAGTATCAGGTTCATCCGGCGCTCGAGCGCGCGATGGACGTCCTCTTCATCCTGCATGCCGACCACGAGCAGAACTGCGGAACCACGGCCATGCGCGTCGTCGGTTCGAGCCAGGCCGATCCGTACTCCGCTTGTGCCGCGGCGGCGTCGGCGCTCTACGGTCCGCTCCACGGCGGTGCCAACGAAGCAGTGGTCCGCATGCTCGAAGAGATCGGCTCGATCGAGAACGTGCCGGCCTTCATCGCCGATGTGAAGGCGGGTAAGGGTCGCCTTATGGGCTTCGGACACCGGGTGTACAAGAACTACGACCCGCGGGCCAAGATCATCAAGCAGACCGCGTACGAGGTCTTCGAGGTCACCGGCAAGAACCCGCTCCTCGACATCGCCCTCAAACTCGAAGAGGCCGCACTGAGCGACGACTACTTCGTACAGCGCAAGCTCTACCCGAACGTCGACTTCTACTCGGGTCTCATCTATCAGGCGATGGGATTCCCGGTCTCGATGTTCACGGTGCTGTTCGCCATCCCGCGTACCGCCGGTTGGCTCGCCCACTGGCAGGAGCTGCTCGCCGACAAGGAGCAGAAGATCTCGCGTCCGCGCCAGTGGTACACCGGCGTCGAGTCGCGCGATTACGTGCCGATGCATTCGCGCTGAGGCCTTGAACTCGCCGCTCCCCCGGACCCACGGCGCCATCGCCGGACTCGTTTCCGGCGGTTTGGCGGTGGCCGTCGGGCTCGCATTGGCGGCGATCGTCGACACGCCCTCGCCGATCGACGCGGTCGGGAGCTCGTTCATCGATCGAGCCCCGGGCTGGTTGAAGGAATGGGCAATCCAGACATTCGGAACGGCCGACAAGGCGGTGCTCCGTGGCGGAATCGTCTCTATCCTCGCCCTCGCATCGATCGGCCTCGGTGCGACGAGCGTGCAGCGCGCGCGACGATTCGCCATCGGTTCGGCAGTGTTCGCCGTTCTCGGTGTGGTCAGCATCGCCGAGCGGCCGGGCCACCATGCGATGTCGTTCGTCCCGCCGGTGATCGGATCCCTCGCCGGTGTGATCGGTTACGAAGTGATCACCGACCGTTGGCGTCTTGCCCGATTCGATCGGCGCACACCGCACGAGTCCCGCGCGCCGCTCGGCTGGGATCGGCGGAGGTTCTTTCGCACGACCGGAGCGGTCAGTGCGGTGGCCGTCGTGACCGGCGCCCTCGGCCGCCGATTCGAAGACGACCGTCGCGACGACTACGAAGACGCAGTGCCGACCTCCCTGCCGACGGTCGATGATCCCGCGACCCCACTCGTCGACGAGAGCTTCCATCCCACCGAACCGTTCGTCACCCCCGTCGGTCGGTTCTACCGCATCGATACCGCCCTCTCGATCCCCTACACCAACGTCAACAAGTGGAAGCTCACGATCGGCGGTCTGGTCGACCGACCCCTCGAACTCACCTACGACGATCTCGTCGGGCGTTCCCAGATCGAGCGGATGATCGCCATCTGTTGTGTGTCAAACGAAGTCGGCGGGCGCTACGTCGGGAACGCAGTGTGGCAGGGCGTCTTGTTGTCGGACCTTCTCGATGAGGCCGGGGTACAAGACACCGCCGAACAGGTTTTCAGTCGAAGCATCGATGGATGGACGAGTGGCTTCCCGCTCGAGATCGCGCGCGACGGACGCGACGCAATGGTCGCCATCGGAATGAACGGCGAATCACTGCCGTTCGAACACGGCTTTCCGGCCCGCCTCATCGTGCCCGGTCTCTACGGTTATGTCTCGGCCACGAAGTGGTTGTCGTCGATCGAACTCACCACGTGGTCCGACGCCGTCGGCTACTGGGTCCCCCTCGGCTGGTCACGACTCGGCCCGATCAAGACACAGTCGCGTATCGATGCCCCGCGAGATGGTGAACGGTGGGCTCCCGGACCGCATCGCTTGGCTGGTGTCGCCTGGGCCCCACACACCGGGATCGAGCGAGTCGAAGTCCGTATCGACGACGGCGAGTGGCTCGACGCAGAACTCAGCAACGATGTCGGAGACGACACCTGGCGTCAATGGATCTTCGATTGGGATGCGACTCCCGGACGACACACCGTCACGGTTCGGGCCACCGATCGCACCGGTTACGTGCAGACGTCGGATCGTCAGGCTCCTGCACCCGATGGCGCCACCGGCTGGCACAGCCGCGACGTGCGGATCACCGACTGACCGCACACCTCGAAGCAACCAATGCGCCGGTTGCGGTGTCGAGGCACCCGACATCGATCATCTCGGCGATCGTTTCCGAGTAGGCATTGCGCAGGCGCGGAATCAGAGCGGAACGGGCCAACTCTTCACCGAAACCTTCTTCGAGGTGGGTCCCGTCCGGGCGTTGCGCTCGCCCGCGATCCGAATCGGGATCGGCCAAGAGATCGTCGTACTCCACCACGGCGACCGACGCGAAGCGCGTATCCCAGTCGTCCATCACCGAGTTCCATGCGGCCCGCGGACCGGCGGTGTCACCGTTCATCATCGGCTCGTCCCCGACACGAGGTGATTCGAGCACGAGAATGGGCACACCTCGCGAATCCAGCTCGCCCTGCAGCAATCCGAGAAACACATCGAGGTCCTGTCGATATCGATCACTCCCCACGACGACCCGCTCGGTCGACCCGAGGGGTTCGTAGTCCCATTGGTTGGCCACACTCGCCACGATGACGAGGGCGTCGATCTCGGCCGCATGCCCACGAACCAGTTGGACGTTGTCGGGGCAGTAGTCGGTGACCTGGTTCTCGTCGATTCGCCGATACACGAGGGCAACCTTCTGAAGCGGACAACCTAGGACTCCCCCCGAGATCACGCCGAGTGATCCATCGGCCGCATTCGCCAATGCCAACGCGATGTTCTCGGCACTCGAGTCGCCGATCACCAGGATCGTGCGCAACTCATCGTTAGCGGTGTTGGCGTCGGGCTTCGCCGGCACCGTCGTCAGGATCCGAGTCTCGGTGGCGACCCGAGTGGAGGGGTGAGCCAAAGCCGTGAGAGGAAGCACGAGGACGGCGACGAATGACGCCACCATGGCCACAAGCGCGTTTCGGTTGGAGGACAACATGCGTCGGCTCCGAATCGGTTGCTCCACCAGTCGGTACACAATGGTGGCTATTGCGAAGGTGATGACCGCCCGAATACCGAGAAGTGGCCAGCCAGCAACCCCCACGAGGTCCTCGTCGACCCACACGTACACCGGCCAGTGCGCCAAGTAGATGCCGTAACTCATCCGACCCATCAGCGTGAGCGGCGGCAACGACATGATCCAGCGCATCGGACCGGGCACGACGGCTCCTATGCAAAAGACGATGTTCAAGAGCGCGAAGGATCCGAGGAGACCGGTGTAGAGCCAGTCGGATTGGTAGTCGACGATGCGCGAGAACCAGATGAACAAGACGAGTGGCAGCACGAGGAATGCCAACGGCCATCGGAAGCTCGTCTTGGCCCATACTTCGAGCCGCGGGCCGAGGAAACAGGCCAATGCCGCGCCGGCGAAGAGTTCGACCGCGCGTGTGTCGGTTCCGTAGTAGATGCGGTCGTGCCCATTGGCGACGACCGACGCCAGAACCGACGCGAACGAAGCGAGCACGAAGACGACACCGATCCCCCGACGGCGCAAGCCGCATGCAAAGCCGACGGCAACCATCAGCGGAACGAGAACGTACAACTGCTCCTCGATCGAGAGCGACCACAGGTGCTGCAGCGGACTCGCATCGGCGAAGATCTCGGCGTAGGAGTGCCCGGAGGAAATCGAACGCCAGTTGGCCACGTACGTCGCCGCCGCCACTGCGTCACCGCGGATACGACCTTGCTCCACTCCCGTACTGAGCCAGGTCGAGAGCCCCACCACCACGAGAAGTGCGAGGAGTGCCGCCGGCGCCAACCGACGGAGGCGCCGGGACCAGAAATCGCGAAGTGAAACCCGACCGTTGGCCTCACCTTCGAACACCAGGAGCGAGGTGATGAGATACCCCGAGAGCGTGAAGAACAGCGACACACTGATGAACCCACCGGGAATCCAGGCCGGGTTCGCGTGGAAGAGCATGATCATGATCAGCGCCGAAGCGCGAACCCCGTCCAGACCCGGATGATGGGCCATGCCACGAATAGTCGTGGCGCCCGTTT
>JBEGQB010000103.1:0-6818 GCA_041181165.1 Actinomycetota bacterium | reverse complement strand
GATGGCCCCGAGGATCTCCGAGCCGAGTACGAGGAGCGAGAGAACCGGAAGAATGGCCGCCACGCTGGTGTTGATCGAACGCATCAGTACCTGATTCGTCGACACGTTCACGATGTCGGCCACCGGGGTTCGAGTTGCCTCGAAGCGTTTGATGTTGTCCTGAACCTTGTCGAACACAACGATGGTGTCGTACAAGGAGTAACCAAGAATGGTCAGGAAGGCGACCACGGTCGCCGGGGTGACCTCGAATCCGAAGACCGAGTAGATGCCCACACTGACGAGCACGTCGTGCGCCATGGCCAGGATCGCCGACAGGGCCATCCGCCACTCGAAGCGCCACGCGATGTACATGGCGACGAGCACGAGGAAGATGACGAGAGCTCGCAGCGCCTTCTCCGTGATAGCTCGACCCCAGGAAGAACTCACCGAACTCACGGACACTTCGGTCGGGTCGACTCCGGCCGCAGCGGCGAGCTCCTGCTGCACTTTCTGTCGCACCTCGAGGCTTTGATCGCCGACCTGAACGCGGACGAACTCTTGACTACCGCTTTGCAGCTTCTGGATCTTCGCGTTGCTCGTTTCCACTCCGTTCTGATCGAGCACGGAGCGAGTCTCGTCCTCACCGAAGGTCTGCGAGGACGGCACCTGCCAGGCAACTCCTCCTTCGAAGTCGAGACCGAGATTGATGCCCTTGGTGAAGAGCGAAATCAACGAAATGACGATCAGAGCAATGGAGAGGATGAAACCTCGACGACGACGACCGTAGAAGTCGATACCGGTTTCGCCGTGGTAGAGGCGGCCCCAACGGTTGCGAACGACGGCACTCACTGTGCACCTCCTGCAGCGGCCTCGATGCCGAACGTTCGACGTCGATCGAAGCGGCCGGAACGAGCCAGAAGAAGCATGGTTGGCCTGGTGAAGAACCACGCCACCACGATGTCGCAAAGTGTCGAGAGTCCGAGGAAGAAGGCGAATCCTCGAACGGAACCAACCGTCAGGTACCACAGCGTGAAGGCTCCCAGCAGCGACACGGTGTCAGCGGCGATGATCGTTCGCCAAGCCGAACGGAAACCTCGCTCGGCTGAATTCTTCAGACTTCGTCCGGCTTTCACTTCGTCCTTGAGCTTTTCGAAGAACACCACGTACGAGTCGATGGTGACGCCGATCGACACGATGATTCCGGCGATTCCCGACAAACTGAGTGCAAGACCGTTGGTCTTGGAGAGCAACGAGATGATGTTCCACTGAATGGCCCCGGAAACTGCCAAACCGGCGACCACGACCAGGGCGAGCGAGCGGTAGTACAGAATCATGAAAAGGAGCACGAGCGCGATGCCGATCAGTCCGGCAACGATGGCGGCGCGTAGCGAATCTTCACCCAAAGTTGCCGAAACGGTCTGAACTGCCTGCACCTCCAGGCGAACGGGCAGGGCTCCACTTTTCAGCACGCGAGCCAGATCCTTGGCCTCGCGTTCCGTGAAGTTCCCGGTGATGTCAACTCCACCGGTGAAGGCCGGCTGGTTCACCGTGGGGGCCGACTGGACCACACCGTCGAGGACGATCGCCATGCGCTTGGTGGGACATTGTGCCGAGGCGTTGAAACATGATGCGGCCCCGATGTTCCAGAGTCCGGCGCCTTCTGATCCGCCCTTCAGACTGACACGAACTCCCCAACCACCGTTGATGATGTCGGCAGCGGCGTCGTCCTTGAAGACTTCACCCGTGGCAAAGGCAGGTCCGAGTTGGTACATCTCACTGCCGTCGAGGTTCTGGACATAGACCGTGGCCGTGGGATCCGTCGGGTCGCCTCCCGGGGTCGGGGTGGGGGAAGACGAATCCGCTGGGGCATCGGTCGACGGAGGCTCACTGGTAACGACATCGGTGCCTGGGACATCGGACGCTGAGGGAGACGTGGGCGTCGTGGTCGGCGGCAGAGTCGCGCTCGACGGGAGCGCCCGAGAAGGTCCGGGGGCTGCGGTCGTGGACGCGACCCCCTCCGTGGAGGGAACCTCCGACGAAGTCGGACCATCGGTCGATGGTGTCGAGTCGACTGGTGTAACCGAACTCTCGGTCGGCACATCGGTCCCCGAAGGTTGTTGAGTGTTGCTCGTCGTGATCGGGATCGCCTGCAGGACCGGTCGCAACAACACGGCACCCGTCACTTGAACGAGACGCAAGGCGTCATCTTGGTTGTCGACTCCGGGCAGATTGACGACGATCGCGTTCCCCTGTCGGATGATCTCGGGCTCGGCGACACCAAGGGAGTCGACGCGTTCCCGGATGCGCTCGACGGCCAGGTCGAGGCTTTCGGTGTTGAACTCACCGACCGGCTCCTGCGTCACCGACACGCCACCTTGGAGGTCGAGGCCGAGTGCCGGTTCATTCCCAGCAGCGAGGTTGCCGACCAGCGCTCCCCCGACCACCAGGAGGATCGCAACGAGATTGAAGGTGAGTCGACGACCCATCGAAATCAGCTGCCCGTCGAATCCGAAGTGGATTCGCCGCCTGCCTCAGCTGGTGTCACCTTGCGTGCTATGGCAGCTCTCGAAAATCTGATCTCGATGACATGGGGCTGATCATTGACCTCGAGCCAGACCTGATCACCATCGATATCAGTGACGAATCCGAACATGCCCGAAGTGGTCACCACTTCGTCGCCCACGGAGATCGACTTCTGTAGATCGGCGGTTTCGCGCATCCGACGACGCTGCGGGCGAATCATGAGGAAGTACATGGCGGCCCCGATGAGACCCATGAACACGAGCGTGAACAAGAAGCTGCCACCGGAGTTGGACTCGGTCTTGGCCGCGGACTGAAGGAGGAGGGAGATGGACATACGAACCGATCACTGAGGGAATGAGAACCCCGTAAATAGTAGTCGCTACGGGTCCGGTGGCCCGTCTTGGTCAGCGGGCTCCCCAGATTTCCAGCACTTTGCGCCGATAGGCGTCGAAACGCCGTTCACGGATGGCCGACCGCATGTCGGACACCAGTTGGAAGGTCCAGGCGATGTTGTGAAGCGAAAGCAGACGTGACGCAGTGGGCTCATTGACCTGGAAGAGATGTCGTAGGTAGCCCCTCGAGTGCCGACGGCAGACGTCGCATTGGCATTCGGGGTCGAGTGCTCCGTCGTCGAGGGCGAACTTGGCATTCTTGATCTGAAGTCGCCCGAGTGAGGTCAGAGCGGTGCCGTGCCGCCCTAGTCGGGTCTGCATCACGCAGTCGAATTGGTCGACTCCGAGCGCGACGGCCTCGACGAGAGAGGCCGGATCACCGACTCCCATCAAGTAGCGCGGTCGATCGCTGGGAAGCGCCGAAATCGCGGCGGCCAGCGCTGGGATCATCTGCTCGCGTGTTTCCCCGACCGACAGACCGCCGATTCCATAACCATCGAAGTCGAGTTCGGCCGTGCGCTCGGCACTCTCCCGACGCAAGGCGGCGTTGATTCCTCCTTGCACGATTCCAAAGAGAGCCTGATCCGAACGCTCGTGAACTCGCCGAGCACGTTGGGCCCAAGCCGAGGTTCGTTCGACGGCAAGTCTCACGACATGATCGGCCGATGGGAGCGGTGGACAGACGTCGAGCACCATTTGGATGTCGGCGCCGAGCATCTGCTGCACGCGTACCGCTTCTTCAGGAGTGAAGCGGTGAAGGCTCCCGTCATAAGTTGATTTGAACGTCACGCCATCGTCGTCGACCTTGGGCTCGAGCGAGAAGATCTGGAAGCCGCCCGAATCAGTGAGAGTCAGACCTCCCCAACCAGCGAAACGCCCGAGCCCACCGAAGTGCTCCACGACCGCAGCGCCGGGACGCAACATCAAGTGGTAGGTGTTGCCGAGAACGATCTCGGCACCAAGTGATTCGTAGTCGGCTGCGCTCAGATACTTGATGGCTCCCCGGGTTCCCACCGGCATGAAGCACGGCGTGGTGTAGGAACCCTTGGCTGTATGGGCGACACCGAAACGGGCCGAGCCGTCCGAGGCCAGTGTTTCGTGGCGAACGGGATGCATCAGGGAGCGTGACGATCGAGAAGCATGGCGTCCCCAAAGGATAGGAACCTGTAGTCGTTCTCGAGTGCGGTTGCGTAGATGTTTCGCCAACGGTCCCCTACGAACGCGTCGATCATCATGAGGAGAGTCGTCTTGGGAAGGTGAAAATTGGTCAGCATGACGTCGACGACCTTCCAGTCGTATCCACGCCGGATGAAGAGATTCGTGCGTCCGGTCAGTTGACCGCTGGACGCAGCACTTTCGAGTGATCGCACTGCAGTGGTTCCGATCGCCACGACCCGTTGAGCGCGTTCGATTCGATCGAACACCGATGGGTCGACCGAGTACCACTCGGTGTGCATCCGGTGTTCGGCGGGGTCCTCGACGGTGACCGGCTTGAAGGTGTCGAGCCCGACGACGAGTTCGACCTTGGCGACCTCGATACCCCGAGCTCGGATCCTTCCGAGGAGATCAGGGGTGAAATGAAGGCCGGCGGTCGGTGCCGCGGCTGAAGCGGCTCGCCGCGCGTACACGGTTTGATAGCGGTCACGATCGGCGGGCCGATGCGTGATGTAAGGAGGAAGAGGCAATTCACCGAGTCGGTTCATGATGTCGATGGGCTCTTCGTGCCCCGTGAACGAGATCTCGAAGGTGTCCGGTGACGCCGATCGCCCGAGGAACTCGACAACAGGCCGACCACCCGGGTCGAAGAGTTGTTCCCCTGCCTTCAGGCGACCGCCCGGACGGACCATCGCCGTCCAGTGGCGAGAGGATTCGTTCCCTTGTGCAGGTTCGAGAAGCAGAACCTCGACGCGACCTCCGCTTCCCCGGGTGAGCGGCAACCGCGCCGGGAGGACCTTGGTGTCATTCACGATCAAGAGATCTCCTTCTCGGAGAATTGCGTCGAGATCACGAACGTGGCGGTGGTCGACCCCGGATGAACCGAGGTCGATGATCAATCTCGCCGAATCGCGCGGATCGGCAGGAAACTGTGCGATGCGATCCGCGGGAAGGTCGTAATCGAAGTCGGAAGTTCGCATCGACGGTCAGAAGAGGCCAGGCACGCCGGAGTCCGGAACCGGCAGCCCGAGATGTGACCACGCCAATGGAAGGGCGACACGACCGCGTGGCGTACGAGCGAGCATTCCCAGCTGAATGAGGAACGGTTCGTAGACGTCCTCGACGGTTTCGGTCTGCTCACCGACGGCGATGGCCAAGGTCGACAGTCCGACTGGACCTCCTCGGAATTGCTGACACAGTGCCGACAGCAGGCTCCGGTCGACCTTGTCGAGGCCGGCGGAATCGACACCGAAGACGGCGAGACCGCGGTCGGCGACGGCACCGGTCACCGTTGTGATGCCTTCGACCTCGGCGAAGTCCCGGACACGACGCAGCAGACGATTGGCGATTCGAGGTGTGCCGCGGCTGCGACGGGCGATTTCTCGACAACCGTCGGAGTCGATCGCGATTCCCAGGATGATCGCGGCCCGGGCCACGATCCGATCGAGTTCCTCTTCGGTGTAGTAATCGAGTCGGGCCACCAAACCGAAACGATCCCGCAACGGACCGGTGATCATGCCGGTACGAGTCGTCGCCCCGACGAGTGTGAACTTGGGCAGCGTGAGACGGATACTCGACGCTGCTGGACCCTTGCCCACCATGATGTCGATCTGGAAGTCCTCGAGCGCTGGATACAAGATCTCCTCGACCGAGCGGTTGAGACGATGGATTTCGTCGATGAAGAGGACGTCACCGGCTTCGAGTTTGGTGAGAATGGCCGCCAGATCTCCGGCCCGCTCGAGAGCCGGCCCAGAAGTCACGTGCAGGCGCTTTCCCATTTCCGCGGCGATGATCACCGACAACGTCGTCTTGCCGAGACCCGGCGGACCGGCGAACAGAAGATGGTCGACCGCCTCGTCGCGTTGACGAGCGGCCTGAAGCACGATGGCCAGACGTTCCTTGAGTTCGGTCTGGCCGACGAATTCATCCAGCCGTGTCGGGCGAAGTCCCACCTCGTCGACGAACTCGGAGGGAGTCCCCGGTGAGGGATCCGTGAACTCATCACGCACGATGCGCCCCCAAGAAGGACAACGCCCAACGGAGAAGTTCGGCGGAATCGCCAGCCGAATGAGGGCCGGCTTCTCGCAGCACATCTCTCACTTCGGTTTCCGTGTAGCCAAGACCGAGGAGAGCTTGCCGAACCTCGGAGGTCACCGAACTCGCTCCTGGAACCTCCGCTGGCGAGGACAACGACAACTTCCCCCGCAGTTCGACGAGAAGTCGTTCCGCCGTCTTCTTGCCGACGCCCGGAACGAGGGTCAGTGCGGCCAGATCGGAAGATGCGACGATGTCGACGAGGGCCCGAGGTGAATGAGTGGCGAGGATCGACATGGCCATTGCAGGTCCAACACCATGGGCGGCGATGAGTGTTTGAAACAACTGGCGTTCATCACGCTGCAGAAAACCGAAGAGGGTCTGGGCGTCTTCTCGAATGTGATGATGAACGTAGAGGAACGCCGGGGACGTGGGCTCGAGTTCGGCGAGTGTTCTCGGAGTGACTTGGATCGAATATCCGACTCCGCCGACTTCGAGCAGGACCGAGCCGTCGGACAAGCGTTCGACGACGTTGCCACGCAAGGACCCGATCATCGCGCCTCACGCCTTCCGATCGCCGTGGCGACTCTGTTGGAGAATGGCGAAATTGCCAGGTGACACAACGCCAGGGCGACGGCGTCGGCCGCGTCCGCGGGTTTGGGGACCGATGTGAGGCCGAGCCGAATCTGGACCATGCGTTGAATCTCACCTTTTCCGGCCGCACCCCAACCGGCC
>JBEGQB010000102.1:0-6830 GCA_041181165.1 Actinomycetota bacterium | reverse complement strand
CGATGGTGATCGAAGCACTGGCTCGTCGGGTCATCGCAGTCGGATGATCGAGACATGACGAGGGAAGCACCGCACGTCGTCGTGGTCGGTGGTGGTATCACGGGCCTGACTGCAGCATTTCGCTTGGTCGGGTCGGGACTGCGCGTGAGCCTGCTCGAAGCCCACTCGACGGTGGGCGGCAAAGTTCGTACGGGTTCGTTCGCCGGACTCGACCACGTGGAAGAAGGTCCGGACGCCTATCTCGCCCGTGTGCCTCACGCCGTTCGGCTGGCCCGCGACCTCGGACTGCCCACGACCAATCCCCGAACCGGGCATGCCGCGGTCTTTCATGGCACGTTGCATCGCATTCCCGAAGGTCTGGTGCTCGGTGTACCGAGCGACATCGGTCGCCTCGCATCCAGCGATCTTCTTTCGGCCCGCGCCAAACTCAGAGCGGCGATCGAACCGCTGCTGCCACGCACCGATCCTCACGACTCGATCGGAGATCTCGTTCGCCGGAGATTCGGCGACCAGGTCCACGAGCGCTTGGTCGATCCGTTGGTCGGAAGCATCTATGCCACCGACACCGATCGCTTCAGCCTGGAGATGGTGCCCCAACTCGCCGAGCTCGCAAGGTCACGCAGTCTGGTGCTCGCTGCTCGACGCCGTTCCAGGGCGGTGCCACAAAGCGGTCCGGTGTTCGAAACTCCCGCCGCCGGTCTCGGCTCGCTCATCGGAATGCTCCGCTCATCCGTCGAACGCGCCGGGGGAACCGTCACGACATCGTGCGCCGTCGTCAGCATCGAACGGGATGGCGATCTCTATCGGGTTCACACCTCGTCCGGCGAAGAACTCGTGGCCGCCGCCGTGCTCGTCACATCTCCGGCGCGCCACAGTGCATCCGTCATCGCCCCGCTGTCCGACACCGCGAGCCAGGGTCTGGCACTCATGGACCATGCATCGGTTGCCATGGCGATTCTGCGCGTCGACGCGCGACCGCTTGCTCCTTTCGCCGAACTCAGCGGCTATCTCGTTCCGAAGCCCGACCAGCAGCACGTGACCGCGGTGTCGTTCGCGTCCAACAAATGGGCGCACTGGCGTCCGACGGATGGATCTCACATACTGCGTGTCTCGATCGGACGCGACGGCGCCGACGAAACGCCGGTCCGGGACTGGACCGATGATGCGATCGTCGGTGCGGTCGTGGCTGAGATCAAGAATCACACCGGCGTGTCGCTGACCCCTACGGAGTCCAGAGTCGTGCGCTGGATCGAATCCTTCCCGCAGTACCGACCTGGTCACCTACGTCGACTCGATGCGATCGAGGCCGCCCTCGCCATCGACGCACCCGGTGTCGTCCTCGCCGGAGCCAGCCATCGCGGCATCGGAATTCCCGCCTGTGTCGCCCAAGCTGAATCCGCCGCCGAGACGATCGCCGCCCGTCTCGGCGTTCTGCGACAATGAGCGCGTGACCCGCGCACTTCGCCTCCTCGCGGTGATCACCGCGTCCGTTTCCTCGGTTGCGTGCGCGGGTTCCGATGCGGCGAAACAGTCGTCGAGTGTTCCGTCGACGATCGCCGCGACGACCACGAGCATCCCGGCCACGACCACCACCGTCTACACCGGCCCGCCGACTCTCGCTCCCGGCGCCACCCTGCCGACACCTGAACCTCCCCCGGATCCCGATGCTCCCGACCCGGACGTCTACATCGGTCGACTCGAGATTCCGGCGCTGATGCTCGACACGTCGATCTACCAAGGGATCAGCGAACCGACCCTCGACCGTGGTGTCGGCTGGTGGCCCGGGACCGCGCTGCCCGGTGAAGTCGGCAACGTGGTCCTCGGTGGCCACCGCACGAGCCACGACAAGCCATTCCGATATCTCGACCTACTCGTTCCCGGTAACGAGATCATCTTCACCACGGCACGAGGTCGTTTCGTCTACGTGGTGTCACGTACCGAGATCGTCGATCCCGACGACGTATGGATCATCGATCAGACGACGGCCGCCACCACCACTCTCTTCGCCTGCCACCCGCCACATTCGGTCGAAAAGCGCATCGTCGTCTTCGCCGACTTCTCGCGCCAGGACGACCGGTGACTTCTCCGAACCGATACGAATCGTCCTCGCAATCGCTTACCGGGCGATCGCTCGCCGGACGATCGCTCATCGCCGGACTTCTCATCGCGCTCTCCATGCCGCCGTGGGGTTGGTGGCCCCTCTCCTTCGTCGGTCTCGTGTGGTGGGTCCGGCTCGAGCGGCGTGCGGTGGGGCGACGCTTCCTCGTCGGCACACTCGCCGGACTCGGTTGGTTCCTCCCATCGCTCGCCTGGATGTGGTTCCTCACCGCACCGGGATTCGTGATCGCCGCTGCATTGTTCGCAGTTCTCCATGGATTGGCATCGGTCGTCGTCGGGCGCGTTCCGACGAAGTGGAGAACTCTCGCGTCACCGAGTGCGCACATCCTCGTCGAGTCGGCTCGACTCGCTCTTCCCTTCGGCGGGGTGCCGCTCGCCACCCTCGGCATCGCACAAGTGGCCGGCCCGATGGCCACGACGGCACGCGTCGGAGGAGTCATTGCTCTGTCCTGGCTCACGTGGCAGTTGTCCGCACTCGTCGCACTGCGCAAGGACACCACGGCACCCGTGCGACGGTCGCTCGTCCTCGTCACCCTCACCTTCGTGGTCCTCGGCCATTGGGGGCCGTCCGGAAACGACACCGGCCGGACGATCACGATTGCCGCGGTTCAAGGCGGTGGTCCACAAGGCACCCGCGCCGTCGACACCGACTCACGAGAGGTTGTCGAGCGACACTTGGCGGCCACCCGAACACTCGACGACTCCGAAGCCGAACCCGATCTCGTCGTGTGGCCCGAGAACGTCGTCGACGTCGCCGACTTCGAGCGCAGCCGGGAAATCAACGAAGTTGCACAGCAATCGAGTTCGATCGGGGCGCCCTTCCTCGTCGGCATCACCGAAGATGTCGACTCCGAGTCGTTCACCAATGCTCAGGTCGTGGTCGACGCTTCGGCGACGGTTCTGGATCGCTACGACAAAGTCCGCCGAGTTCCCTTCGGTGAGTACATGCCTTTACGTGGATTCTTGAAATCCCTCGGTGCCCCGGTTGATCTGGTGCCACGGGACGCCGTCGCCGGTACCGGACCGGCGGTGTTGACGATTCCGTCCGATGCCCAGCAAGGAGTCACCGAATCGAGTCAGCGCGTCGCCGTCGTGATCTCGTGGGAAGTCTTCTTCGGAGGACGGGCGCGTGAGGGCGTCAAAGCCGGTGGCGGCTTCGTCGTGAATCCCACGAACGGTTCGAGCTACACCTGGACCATCCTGCAGAGCCAGCAGATCGCATCGTCACGACTGCGTGCAATCGAGACCGGTCGTTGGGTCGTGCAAGTGGCGCCAACCGGCTTCAGCGCGTTCGTCTCCCCCGACGGAGACGTTCTCGACCGAACAGCGGTCAGCGAACAAGCCGTGATCACGCGATCGATCGAGATCCGGCAAGGGCGGACCATTTACTTGCGTACGGGTGACGGCCCCTGGATCTGCGCGCTCGCTCTGCTCCTCGTGCTGGCGGCCTTCGGAGATCGGATCAGATCTCGATCATCACGGTCGTCGGCCCGTCGTTGACGAGCGCGACCTTCATCGAGGTGCGGAAACGTCCGGTCTGAACGGTGGCCCCGAGAGCCCGAAGCGCATCGACCACACGTTGCACGAGCGGTTCGGCGACTTCCGGGCGGGCCGCTGCGATCCAACTCGGTCGACGACCCGAATTCGTGTCGCCGTACAAGGTGAACTGACTCACCACGAGCACCGACTTGGTCGTGTCCTTCACGGCCAGGTTCATGACACCGTCGGCGTCGTCGATGATCCGGAGGTTCCAGATCTTGTCGGCCATCTTGTCGGCAGTTCGTTCGTCATCGGAGTGGGTCACACCGAGAAGCACCACCAGACCGGGACCGATCTCACCGACCCTCGATGTGGTGCTTTCCACCGTCGAATCGACCGATGCCGATTCGACTCGCTGCACGAGGGCCCGCATGAGTACATCGTGTCACGTCCCGATCAACCACTGTCAGAATGAGCGGGTGATCGTGCTCCGAGCAGGAAACGCTTCGTGTCGGGTCGACCCAGATCACGGAGCCCGAATCGCCGCACTCGATGTCGACGGACGGTCGATGATCATCGGCGAAGGCGCCGACGGACTCGCCTGGGGCTGTTATCCGATGGTGCCCTACGCCGGGCGCGTCCGCAACGCCCGACTCGAATTCGCCGGACGACGATTCGACCTCCCCCGACGTCAGCCACCGCACGCGATCCATGGAACGGTGTTCGAGAAGTCGTGGACCATCGAGGATCGATCGGAATCCCGTTGCCGACTCACCACCGACCTGCAACCGGGTTGGCCCTTCGCCGGACGCGTCGAGCACGAGATCGAGTTGCATCCCGATCGTCTGGTGATGCGCCTCACGGCAACGGCCCGCGAAACGATGCCCATCCAATTGGGCTGGCATCCATGGTTCGTCAAACCAAACGATCGTCGGCTCGCCTTCGCCCGCATTCACCGACGCGATGCCGCTGGCATCGCCTCACATGAAACAGAAGCGGCGACGATCGGCCCCGACGGCTCGAACGACGACTGCTTCAGCGAACCTGACGGAATCTTGAGACTCACCATCGGCGACCGCGAACTCGTGCTCAGCAGTTCGTGTCGTTGTTGGGTCGTGTACGACGAACCAAGCCATGCGACCTGCGTGGAGCCACAATCCGGACCTCCCAACGGGGTGAATGACGATCCCTTCGTCCTCGTCGCCGGCCGCACCACCAGCGAATACTTCACGATCTCGTGGTCGTCGACGCCCTTCCAGGACAACCCAAAGAAGCCATAGTTTTTGTCAGAACCGGCCACGAGCGGACTCACCGCCTACGTGCCGATCGATCGTCATGAACACCGCCACCACCGACGCCCAACTCGTGTCCTCGTATCTGGCTGGCGACCGTTCGGCGCTGGCGGCCATTTACGACCGCTATGCGCCGGGTCTCTACGACACCGCGCGAGCGATGTTGTCGAACACCCACGATGCGAGCGACATGGTCCAGGACGTCTTCTGCCTGGCCGCCGAACGACTCGGACAACTTCGCGATCCCGATCGTCTGAAACCCTGGCTCTACGCCGTCCTGCGCAACGAGGTCTACAAGCGAACCAAACGACGGCGGCGGGCCACGCCGACCGATTTCCAATCCGAGGACACACCTGACGTGCCGGCTTCCTACGACCCACAGGCCCCCGGCGAATCGGTGGCTTACGAGGAACTCGCATCATTGGTGCGCGCCGCATCGGCCGGACTCGACGAGCGCGACCGGCTGGTTCTCGAACTCTCACTGCGTCAGGGGCTCTCGGGTGCCGATCTCGCCGCGGCGCTCGGCGTCACTCCGGATCAGAGTTACTCACTCGTTCACCGCATGCGCGATCGGGTCGAGAAGAGTCTCGGTGCACTGACCCTCGCCCGCGCCGGACGACGCGATTGCCCGGATCTCGACTTGCTCCTCTCCGGCTGGAACGGCGAGTTCACGGTCCTCGTCCGCAAGCGCGTCAACCGCCACCTCGAGAACTGCTCGACCTGCGACGAGAACCGTCGCAAACTCGCTCCGCTCGCACTCTTCGGCGCAGCACCGGCATTCGCTCTTCCGAGTGGGCTGCGCGATCGCGTGCTGGCTTCGGCGGCTCGATTACCGACCTCCGGTTCGAAGTCGACGACGGCGCGGACGACCTGGCGAACCGATGGATTCCCTGTGATTCGTCGCGGTTTTTCGCTCTGGTTCACCGGTGGCGTCGCCGCTCTTCTGGTCGTCGGCGGTGTCGTGACCGGACTGGTCGCGAGTGGTGGGGGCCTCGACGAAGACCGCTCGCCGTCGGGGACGACTGCGCCACTGGTGTCCGAAGACGCCCCGATCGATTCGACGACTTCACCACTTGATTCGCTTGCGACCCTCACCACCATCGAGGTGCCAACCGTTCCACCTCCGTCGTCCGACAAAACTCCGGCAACTCCCACCAGCGCACCTTCGAACATCGTCGACCCGGGACCACCAACAACGTTGATACCGAGTGCACCATCGACGACAGTCGTCCGCGAGAGCACGACCACCACCAAGCCTCCAGTCGTGGCCATCCGCGCTCTCGTCGTGAGTGCCACCACACTCGACTTCGGTTCTTCCGGCACCACCGTCACGCTGACGATCAGCAATCCGAACGCCGTCTCCGTCGCGCTCGACATCGACTCACCGTCGGCACAGTTCGGCGTGTCGGGTGCACCGACCCAACTCGGCGGCGGCAAGTCGGCGACGCTCACCATTTCGTTCGATCGCACCGCGGCCGAGTCCTACTCTCAAACCACCACGTTCCCCGAGGGTCGATTCAGCAAGTCTCTGATCATCGATTCATCGTCTTCTTCATCGGGCGCAACGAACTCCGTGACACTGACCGGAGCGGTCACGCGCGCACCGATGGTCGGCAAAGTGGCGGCGTCGTTCTCGGCCACCGGATGTTCGTCGTTGCGCATCCAGGCAGCGGTGAGCGACGAAAGTGCACTGAAGGGAGTCACGGCGACCGTGAACATCGGTGGCACCACGCGAACCATCTCGTTGACCCTCGTGTCGGGCAACACCTACGCCGGCACGGTGAGCGGCCTGCCCAATGGCCCTGCCACCGCGACCATCACCGTCGCCGCGTCCGACTCCGTCGGTCGCTCGGGCACCGCCACCACCAGCACGAGCCAGCCGACCTCCTGCTGAACCACCCCTCGGGGACCCGCCGGTAGCGTTGTTCCCCTATGTCGTCC
>JBEGQB010000101.1:0-6837 GCA_041181165.1 Actinomycetota bacterium | reverse complement strand
GACGGTAACAGACGAAGCGGATCAACTACCCTGACCTCGTATGTCGTCGGCTCGTCGCGTGAGCACCCGCGCATTGGCCGCAGTGGTGCTCTGCGCATCGCTGACCACAGCGAGTTCGATCAGTGGGGCCTCGATCAGCTTCGCCACTCGCTCCGACGACACGGCGGCCGAGCAGGCCGCGGCCGAAATCGAAGCCGCTCGCCAGCGCGCCGACGACGCGTCCCAAGCGATGTTCGACGCCGAGTCGAAGCTCGACGAGTTGACCCTCGAGGAGGAAGCCACAGCGGCCGAAGTCGCGGCGCTCGAGGCCAAGGCGAGCCAATTGGCGACGGATGTCGAAGAACTTGCCGTCCGCCGCTTCATTTCCGGTAGTCAGGGAATTCCGCTCCTGAGTGGGCTCGACGGGCCGACTCAACAGGCTCAAGCCAACGTGTTGTTGGCCATCGTCACCGAGTCGTCACAGTCGACACTGGACGAATACGACGCCCTCGCCGACGAATTGGCGACCAAACGGAAGAAGTTGCAGAAAGCCAAGGAACGAACCGGTCAAGCAATCGCCGATTATCAGGCCTTGAAGGAAAAGGCCGAAGCCGAAGTGAAGCGGCTGCAGGAAGTGGAAGCCAAGCGTCTGAAGGACGAAAAGGTCCGTCAGATTCTCGAGGCAAAGCGTCGAGCCGCGCAGGCCAACACGGGCGGTCGCCGTTCCGGATCCTCGGGATTCCTGGACAACGGCATCTACTTCGACGGATCCATCCTGTGCCCGTTCGTCGGGTCGGCTGGCTTTGGTGACACGTGGGGCGCTCCACGCAGTGGTGGACGTCGACACGAGGGAGTCGACATCCTGACCGCTACGGGTACGCCACTGGTTGCCGTTGTCTCGGGTCGAGCGAGTTTTTCGATCACCAGCCTCGGCGGCAACTCGGTGACGTTGTACGGCGACAACGGGAACACCTACTTCTACGCCCACTTGTCGGCGTGGGAAGGTCAGAGCCGGCAGGTTCAGCAAGGGGATGTCGTCGGATACGTCGGGGACACCGGGAACGCCACCGGCACACCACATCTCCATTTCGAGATTCGTCCCAATCGCGGTCGACCGGTCAATCCCTATCCGTCGGTTCGTGCGGCCTGCTAGTCGGTGCGCGAACCTAGCGGGGTGAGTTCCGACCCGATCGAAGAGCTGGGGGAAGGTCTTCGATCGATCACCCATGCGAGCAGGGTCACCGGCGTCAGCAGATTGAGCGGTGGCGCTTCGCGTGAGACCTGGCAATTCGAAGCCGACGGACGCCCATTGATCCTGCAGCGACAACGTTCCGGGGACATCCGCGACATGGGTGTCGAGGCTCGTGTCCTGAAGGCGGCATTCGCCGCTGGCGTCCGGGTTCCCGAATTGCTGCACAGTGGAGTGGCTGGAAATGCCGACAACCCTCTCGGGTCCTCGTTCATGGTTCTCGAACACGTGAGCGGAGAAACCATCGCCCGCAAGATCTTGCGCGACGACACCTTCGTCGCCGCTCGTTCGGTGCTCGTCGAAGATCTGGCTCGATCTCTCGCCGCGTTGCACGCGATCGATCCCGATTCGATCGGAGGTTTGCCAAGCACCGATCAGATCCAGCAATACCGAGAGACACTCGACGGCCTGAACACAACTTTGGGCCAGGCCCATCCGGCTTTCGAGTTGGCCTTTCGCTGGCTCGAATCGAATCGACCGAACAACAGTCGACGATCGCTGGTGCACGGCGACTTCCGACTCGGCAATGTCATGGTGAACGACAAGGGGCTGAGAGCGGTTCTCGATTGGGAACTCGCCCACATCGGCGATCCGATGGAAGATCTCGGTTGGCTCTGCGTTCGGGCATGGAGATTCGGGTCGAAGAGGCCGGTCGCTGGTGTGGGCGGCTACGACGAACTGATCGACGCGTACGAAACGGCCAGTGGTGTCGAGGTCGACCGAGAGGTGATTCGTTGGTGGGAAGTTCTCGGCACTCTCAAGTGGGGGATCATGTGCATGATTCAGGCCAGTTCGCACCTGACGGGAGTCGCACGGAGTCACGAGCTGGCCGCCATCGGACGTCGGGTGTGCGAGAACGAGTACGACCTCTTCCTGGCCCTCGATGGTCGGTGGTCGGGCATCAGGAGGAAGTCATGAGCGAACTTCACGACGCGCCATCCATGGCGCAGTTGGTCGAATCGGTCCGCGAATGGTTGGAGCGCGACGTCCTGGGCGGCACCTCGGGCCGTCTGCAGTTCCATGCTCGAGTCGCGATCAACATGCTGTCCATGGTGGAACGCGAGATGTCAACGGGATCCGAGCAGGCGGTGGCGCACGCGGCACGACTCTCTTCGCTCGGAGTGTCGAACGACGCCGAATTAGCCGCCGCCATTCGTCACGGGACAATCGATGCCCGAATGGACGACGTCATCGACGTGGTCCGTGCCTCGGTGATCGCCAAACTCGAGGTCGCTAATCCCGGCTATTTCGAGTCGGCGTGACACGCACGCTCTGACCGGCTGCCAGCTGTCCACACGCCGCGTCGATGTCGGTGCCGCGGTTTCGACGGACCGTGGCATTGACGCCCAGTGATTCGAGCTGATCTCGGAACGCGTAAACGCGCGACTTGGAACTCCCACGCACCGGATAGCCGGGAGTCGGATTGAGCGGGATCAGATTCACGTGGGCGGGGAGGTAGCGCGAACGGCAGAGCTCGGCCAATTCGAGAGCGTCGGAGGGCTGGTCGTTCAGCTGGTCGATCATGGCCCACTCGAAACTGAGACGCCGTCCCTTGGCCTCGAGGTAATCATCGCAGGCTTGCATCAGATCATCGATCGGATAGCGCTTGTTGATGGGTACGAGTGCATCGCGCTTCGCGTCGTTGGCGGCGTGCAGACTCACGGCGAGATTCACCGGCAGAGGGCGAGACGCGAGCTTTCGGATGCCGGGCACGATTCCCACGGTGCTGACGGTGAGATGTCGGGCGGACATGCCGCAATCGTCGTGCAGGCGGACCAGCGAGTTCCAAACGGGTTCCTCATTGGCGAGTGGCTCACCCATGCCCATGTAGACGACGTTGCTGACACGGCGGTCCATCGCCTTCGCGCGTTGTGTGGCGCGCACCACCTGTTCGATGATCTCGCCCGCTTCGAGATGGCGGCTGAATCCGGCTTGGCCGGTCGCGCAGAAGCCACACGCCATCGCGCAGCCCGCTTGGGTGCTGACGCAGACGGTCGCGCGATCGGGATAGAGCATGAGTACCGTCTCGATCCGACTGTCGTCGTTCAGCTTCCAGAGGAACTTGATGGTGTCGCCGCGGTCGGAGATGCTCTCGGTCACCGGCTGCAATGCGAGCGGCAATGCTTGGTCGACCTTGACGCGCAGATCCTTGGGCAGGTTCGTCATGTCGGCTGGTGCAGTGAATTCGGTGAAGAGTCCCCGCCAGACCTGCTCCACTCGGTAACGCGGTTGTCCATCGAGAAGAGAATGCAGTTCGTCCTGTGTCACGCCGTACCGCGTCGTCATGTGGTGGCCAGACGCTCGTATTCATCGATGCGGGCGCGGAGAACGTCGAGGCTTGCCGTCCAGAAATCGATGCTGGTGACGTCGACACCGAACGAGGCGCCGAGTTCCTCGGCCGATGCCATGCCGGCTCGGGACAAAAGAGAGTCGTAACCGGACCGGAAGCGGTCCGGATCGCGGTGGAACTGAGCGAAGAGCCCCAAACCGAAGAGCAAGCCGTAGGTGTAGGGCCAGTTGTAGAAGTGGCTTCCGTAGTAGTGCGACTTCACGATCCACATGTATGGGTGAGCGGTGGACTGATCGAGTCCGTCGCCGTAGGCGGCAGCCTGGGCCTCGAGCATCATTTCGTTCATCTCCTGAGCGCCAAGGGTGCGCCGCTGACGACGGGCGAAGACCTCGGTCTCGAAGAGGAAGCGACTGTGGATGTCGACGACGACCTGGTTTGCTCCTTGCAGATCGACGTCGAGCAGCGCCAGACGCTCTGCGCCATGTAGTCGTGAGAGTCCGGCTTCGACCACCAGGGTTTCACAGAAGATGCTGGCGGTTTCGGCCAGCGCCATCGGCAGTCGTTTCTGAAGCGGCGTGCGTCGAGCCAACTGGGTGTTGTGATAGGCGTGGCCGAGTTCGTGGGCGGTCGTCTGCGCCGACTCCACCGAGCCGCTCCAGTTCAACAGGATGAGTGAACGATCGTCGATGAAAGGCATGCAGAAGGCGCCCCCCACTTTGCCCTCGCTCGGAGGGACGTCGAGCCATGACTCCTTGATGGCGCGATCGACGAGACCGGCCAGATTGGCGCTGTAACCGGCGAACGCGTTGCGAATGAGATCGATCGAGTCGTCCCAGGAGATGGCGCTGGCCGACGTGGGGAGTGGTGCCACGAGGTCCCACCAGGGAAGTCCGGCATCGTGACCGTGGAGGCGGGCCTTCACCTTCATCCAGCGGCGGAAGTCGGGAAGTGATGCAGTCACAGCCGATTGCATCGCGTCGAACGTCGCCGCACTCACGCTGTTGGCGAATTGCGAAGCTCCCAGTGGTGATGCCCACGCACGCCGGCGATTGACGGCGTTCGCCTCGCCTTTGATGGCGTTCATCGCCGATGCACACGACGTGGCCACGGTGGGCCAAGCCACCATCTCGGCGTCGTACGCCGCCCGTCGGACACGAGGATCCGAATGGGTGGCCAAGCCGCGGATGGCGGGCATCGGCAGTCGCTTGGTTCCCTCGGGTAATTCGACGTCAGTCGTCAGTTGCGACGTCACGTCGGCCTGTAAGCGTGCCCACGCCGAGGAACCCGTGGTGGAGAGTTCGGCGTAGAGGTTTTCCTCCGCCTCGCTCATCTGGTGTTCGGCGCGGGCGGCGAGCTTGGTCAGCGGCCCGGCGTGCTCGCGCGCCTCGTGGCTCACCGTGGCCAGGGCCTCCACCCCGTGGCCGGCGATGAAGTCGGCCAGACGTGCGAGAAGAGGTGAGACGCGCGCGCCGAGGACTTCGATCTCCGAGAGCAGGGACTGTGCAGTCTCATGGCGGGTGTTCGTCGTGACGTTGGCGTACACATAGGCCTCGAGGACGTCGAGTTCGGCCACCACTTCGTTGAACTTCGCGATCGCCGCGTCGGCGCGTCGACCGGTTTCGGCGTCGACGGCCGTCTCGCCGGGAGTGCGGATCCCGAGGTCGTCGTACAACGCTTCGAAACGCGCCACTTCCGCAGCGATGCGTTCCATGGCGTCGACGAACGTCCGACTGGTGAGTGAATCGTGAAGGTCGGACACGCTCCAGCGTGGAAGGCTTTCGGTGTTCATCGTTGGCTCCTCACTGCGCGGGGGCGGACCGCCCGGGGACGTCGCCCACGAAGGCGCGGTCGGTGCGATGGATCCTGAACCCGAGGTTCTCGTACATCGTGATGGCGGCGTCATTGGCCGCATCGACATAGAGCATCGCCGTGGAGATTCCGCGTCGGCTCATGTTGTTCAACCCGGCGACCACCAGACCCCGACCGAGTCCACGGCCGGCGAAATCGGGATCCACGGCGATCACGTAGATCTCGCCGAGGGTCGGCTCGGTGTCGGCGTGGATCTTGGTCCAGCAGAAGCCGGCCAGTCGACCCTCGGCCTCATGAACACGAAAACCGTCGGCGTCGAACCATGGTTGAGCGAGACGAGACGTGAGGGTGGCGATGTCCCAGCCACCCTGTTCGGGATGATGCGCAAAGGCTCGATTGTTGACGATCAACCAATCGTCCTCGTCCTGACCCTTGACGAACGATCGAGTCGTCACTTCGTCGCGCGCATCAGCGAGCGACAGGGGCAATGAACGACGCATCTGATGAAGTGTTCGTCCGGCGTGAAGGCCCACGGAGGCGGCAACTTGTTCGTGGGCGATCGTCGGCTCGAAAACCCACCAATGCACGTGTCCGCCCCCGCAGGACGCGACCTCGTCGAGCGCGGCCCCCAAGAGTTCGGGACCGATGAGGTTCATCTCGTAGCGGTGATGGGGATGCACGACGAGCTCGATGGAGTACGACTCGTGGCCCCGACTCACCTGTGAGTACGCAACCGGGTGTTCGTGGCCGGGCTCCCAGGCGACCAATCCGGCGAAACCCTCGCGTCCGCCATCGACGAGATCCAGCCATAGATGGTCGGACATGGGTCGGTGTCCGTCGGCGCGTTCGGCGTCTCGAAGGAGATCTCGAACTACTGCAATGTCGTCGGGTTGCATCTGACGTTTGATGTCGAGAACCCGCATGGCCTCACCCTACCGCTAGGCCCGGAAGTAGGGTTCGGCCATGGCCGCCCGCCGTCGACCGAACAACGCGGCGGCACGGGCCGTGGAAGTGGCGCGACGACTCGCCGAGGCGTATCCCGAGGCGATCTGTGAGCTCACGCACCGCAACGCGTACGAACTCCTCGCCGCCACGATCCTTTCGGCGCAATGCACCGACGTCAGGGTGAACATGGTGACTCCTGCGTTGTTCGCGAAATATCCGAGTCCGTACGATCTCGCCATTGCGAAGCCGGCCGATGTCGAAACGATCATCCGCTCGACCGGCTTCTATCAGAGCAAGGCCAAGAATCTCATCGGGATGGCCCAGGCTCTCGTCGAACGATTCGATGGTGAAGTTCCAACCGAATTGGACGACCTCGTGACGCTGCCGGGTGTCGGGCGCAAGACGGGCAACGTCGTGCGCAGCGTGGTGTTCGGCCTTCCTGGACTGCCTGTCGACACGCACGTCGGGCGGCTCTCGAGGCGACTCGGACTCACTCGCGAAGACGACCCGGTGAAGGTCGAGTTGCAACTGAACAACTATCTGCCCGGTTCCGAGTGGGGTGCGT
>JBEGQB010000100.1:0-6844 GCA_041181165.1 Actinomycetota bacterium | reverse complement strand
TTGGCTGATCGATCAGATCGCGTCCGGGCCTTCTTCGCCCGTGCGGATCCGCACGATGCGATCCACGTCGGTGACCCAGATCTTGCCGTCGCCGATCTTGCCGGTGGTTGCCGCAGCCTTGATGGCGGCGATCACCGACTCGACGGCTCCGTCCTCCACGACGAGTTCGAAGCGCACCTTGGGCACGAAGTCGATCTTGTATTCCGCGCCGCGGTAGGTCTCGCTGTGACCGCCCTGGCGACCGAAGCCACGCACTTCGCTGACGGTCATGCCCTGCACGCCGGCCGCTTTGAGTGATTCCTTCACGTCGTCCAGTTTGAACGGCTTGATGATTGCTGTGATGAGTTTCATGTGGTTCTCCCGCTCAGTGGTAGGCCGACTCGCCGTGCAGACCGAAGTCGAGGCCGGTGGTCTCGACTTGTTCGTCCACTCTCACGCCGATTGTCTTTTTCAACACCACCATGATGACAAACGTGATGGCGAACGACCAGACGATGGCGGCGAGATTGGCAATGGCCTGCTCCACGAGGAGTCCGACACCACCGCCGTAGAAGAGTCCTTCGTCGAATCCGAGATCGAAGAACTCCGGGTTGGCGAAGAACCCGATGAGCAGCGAACCCACGAGGCCACCGACGAAGTGCACGCCCACCACGTCGAGGGCGTCGTCGAAGAGGAACTTCGACTTGAGGCGCACCGCATAGCAACACACGAGTCCGGCGATTCCACCGATCACGAGCGGGGCGGCTCCCGAGACGTATCCGGCGGCTGGGGTGATGGCCACGAGTCCGGCCACGATGCCCGAGGCCGCGCCGAGGTTGGTCGGGTGGCCGTCCCGCAACCACTCCACGATCACCCACACGAGTCCGGCGGCCGCCGCGGCGAGGAAAGTGTTCATGAATGCTTGCGTGGCCTGACCGTTGGCAGCCAGTGCCGAGCCGGCATTGAAGCCGAACCAGCCGAACCAGAGGATGCCGGTGCCGATCATCACGAGGGGCATCGAGTGCGGTGGCTGGCCCTCTTTGGGCCAACCCTTGCGCTTGCCGAGCACGAGCACGGCGGCCAGTGCGGCGATGCCGGCATTCACGTGGATGGCCGTACCGCCGGCGAAGTCGAGTGAACCTCGATCACCGAGCCAACCGCCGTACACCCACTTGAACACGGGCACGTAGACGAGTAGCAGCCAGACCGGAACGAAGATCGCCCATGCGCTGAACTTCATGCGGTCGGCCACCGCACCCGAGATGAGGGCGGGGGTGATGGCGGCGAACATCCCGAGGAACGCGATGGTGGCGAGCTGCCCACCGTTGTCGTCGAGGATCCCGATGCCGTCGAGGAACAAGAAGTCGAAGTTGCCGATGAAGTTCCCGGTGCCACCTTGGGCGAGCGAGTAGCCGAGAATCATCCACAACACCGGCACCACGAGTACGCAATAGAAGTTCATCATCAGCATGTTGAGCACGTTGCGCTCGCGGTCCATGCCTCCGTAGAAGAACGCCAGTCCCGGTGTCATGAAGAGCACCAGAGCGGCCGAGACGAGAACCCACGTGAGGTTGCCGGCTTCCATCAGATTCCTTTCGACTGTCCGTAGGGGTGTGAAGAGAATCGGCGAAAAGTGTTTCCGGAATGTTTCGTCGCGAGGACGTCATCGTGAACCCGGACGCGGACGTCCCCGGACCGCCGGTTCGACTGTGCCGCCGATACCAGTAGCCCGGGGACTGCCCCTACCGGAGAGAGAACCCTCCGTTGTCGTCGACGGTGAGGTCGACGAGCTCTGTTGGATCCGTCGGATCAGATGGCGTCGGGGCCTTCTTCACCGGTGCGGATGCGGATCAGGCGATCGATGTCGGTCACCCAAACCTTGCCGTCGCCGATCTTGCCGGTGGACGCCGCGGCCTTGACGGCGGCGATCACCGAGTCGACCGAACCGTCGTCGACGACGAGTTCGAGGCGCACCTTGGGCACGAAGTCGATCTTGTATTCCGCACCTCGGTACGTCTCGCTGTGTCCGCCCTGGCGGCCGAAGCCACGCACTTCGCTGACGGTCATGCCCTGCACGCCGGCCGCCTTGAGGGCGTCCTTCACGTCGTCCAATTTGAACGGCTTGATGATTGCTGTGATGAGTTTCATTGTGAGTCCTCTCGTGGTGTCCTGATCAGCTCTTCACGAACTCGGGGTAGGCGTACACACCCATCTCGGGGAGGTCGAGTCCCATGACTTCGTCCTCTTCCTTCGAGCGGATACCACCCTTGCCCATCTTCTTGGAGACGGTGTCCTGGATCTTGAAGAACGAATACGAGATGCCGCCGAGTACGACGATGATCACGGCCACGCCGAGTGCCTGCGCACCCAACTGACCCCAGTCGCCCTTGATGATTCCCTCCACGCCTTCGCTGTCGGAGAGGTTCCAGCCCGCTCCGTACGAACCGTTGGCGAAGATGCCGACACACAACGTGCCGAAGATTCCGCCCACGCCGTGCACGCTGATCGCGCCCACCGGATCGTCGAGCTTCAACTTGCGCTCCACGAAGAACACCGACTCGATCACGAGGATCGCGGCGATCGAACCGATCACGGCAGCTGCCCACGGGGCGATGAAGGCACACGGTGCGGTGACCGCTACTAGTCCGGCGAGCATGCCGTTGGCCATCATGCCGGGGTCCGGCTTGCCGGTCCGCTTGGTGATCCAGAACATCGCGACCACTCCACCGAAGGCGCCGGCGATGGCGGTGTTGGTGGCCACCACGGCGAACTGCACGTCGGTGGCGGCGAAGGTGGATGCGGCGTTGAAGCCGAACCAGCCGAACAACAGGATGAAGGTTCCGAGCATGGCCATCGGAATGTGATGGCCGGGGATCGCCCGCGGGTTGCCGTCCTTGTCGAACTTGCCGATGCGAGCACCGATCACCTTGGCTCCGGTGAAAGCAGCCACGCCACCGACCGCGTGCACCACACCCGATCCGGCGAAGTCGACGTAACCGGCGCCGAGGTTCATGCTGCTCCAGGTCTGCGACAACCAACCGCCACCCCAGGTCCACGCCGCCATGAGCGGGTAGTAGAAGGCCCCGCAGAAGAAGCCCCAGATCACGAACGAGCCCCACTTCCAGCGCTCGGCCATCGAGCCGGTGGGGATGGTGGCCACGGTGTCCATGAAGGCGACCATGTAGAGGAAGAAGCCGATGAGGGCCGGCGTGATTCCGCCACCCGACAACGCCCAGCCGCCCTTCCACAGGAACACCCATTCACCGCTGCCGATGAGCGAACTCCCGATCGGAGCATCGAGGCCGAAGGCCGAGTAGCTGAATCCTCCGAAGGCGAGTGGGAAGCCGATGAAGAAGAAACCGACGAATCCGAGTCCGAAGATCGCGAAGTTCGTCGTCACGACATGAGCGGCGTGCTTGGCACGACAGAAGCCGGTCTCCACGAGCGCGAAGCCGGCTTGCATGAAGATGACGAGCGACGCTCCGAGAATCACCCACAGGAGATTCGTGGCGGTGGCCAGAGAATTGACGGCGCTTTCGGCATCGAAGTCGGCGGCCAGTGCCGCGCCACCGCCGGTGACGAGCACGGCACCCGATGAGATGGCCGTGGCGATGAGGAATCTGCGCAGGAACGAAGGTCGTTTCCGTACGAGATCGGGGAAGTAATCGACTGCCGCATCTGATGCGCCAGCCCGTGATCGCTTGATCATGGATTCTCCTTGGTCGGGGTTTGAACGAACGGCCCGGAGGCCAGACGGGAGGCGACAACGCTGGCGCTCGTCTGGAGGAGAAACTAAGAAACCCGGATTTCCGGGTGGTCTTGGCAATGTTTCCAGTTGATGACCAACTGGTGCCGGTGGTCGCCGGTGGCTCAGTTGCCGGCGACGATCCGCAAAGCGGCTTCGTCGAGTGCGGCCCGGGTCACGTCGGTCGTGATGAGAAGCGCCATGGCCATCGCGGCGTGGGTGTGTTGAGGATCGTCGATTCGGGCGAGGACGTCATCGACCGAAATGTCGGGTCCGCGGGCGGCCAGCGATAACGCCTCGGCAAGGCCGAGGACGCGCAACACCGTGCGCGAGTCACTGCGTCGCAGCCGTTCGGCGAGCGACACGGCGTCGCGGCCATCGTCGGTGGCATCGGACACGAACGCGGCGAGCGTGAGCAGATCCGGATGCTCGAGTCGGGAGTGCAGGGCATCGAAAGTGCGATCGATGCCGGGCGAGCCGTTGAGTTCTCGCAGTCGGTCGACGAGCGGGAAGTGCAAAGAATGGGATCCGTCCATGTGTTCGGCATCTGCTCGCCGTCGATCGGCAGCTCGACCGACTTCGGGTAAGGCGCGTTCGAGGACTCCGGTGGTGGCGAGAGTGCGCCACGATCTCCGTGATCCGTCGCGCAGTAGGTCGAGGAGTTGCTCGGTATCGGATGGTCGCCATTCGAGGCGTTCGGTTCGGTGTGATCCGAACCAATCGAACACCACGTCATCCACCGCGTGGAGAGAGGAGAGTTCGGCGGCTCGCAACGCAAGTGGAACCGTGAGCGATGAAGCAGGGTTGCCGGCCAGAACAAGGCGATCGCCGTCGACCTGCAGCCATCCGCCTTCGGGTTCGTGTTCGACGACGATCGATTCGGGCTCGGTTGTGGCACCGGTGCGACGAAGCCGCAAGGTGAGGAGTGGCGGAGTCATCAAGGTCGTGAGAAGGACCATCACGAGCAACGCGCCGTAGAGGTCTTTGTCGACGACTCCTTTGCTCAGTCCGATCGACGCGAAGATGAGTCCGACTTCGCCGCGCGGGATCATGCCCACCCCGATGAGGAGTCGATCGGCCCGACCGGTCACGCCCGCGGCCGACACGAGTTTGCCGATCACGGCCACCACGGTGAGGCAGCCCGCAAGGGCGAGAACATGTGGCTTCAACATGGCTTCGAGGTCGGCATTGATGCCGATCGAGGCGAAGAACACGGGAATGAACACATTGGCCAGCGGATTGAGTCCGTCGGCGATGCGTTCGTGCTGTGTGCTGCGGCCGATGCCGAGGCCGGCCATGAATGCACCGATGATGAAGGCCAACTTGGCCTGATTGGCGAGCAACGAGAACGCAATCGTGAGGGCGAAGCCGGCCACGACCACCGTGTTCGCCGACTTTGCCGCACCATGCAACTTGTCGAGCACCCGTGGCACGACGAACACCGACAGGAGTCCGGTGACCAACAGGAATCCCACCGCGAGACCGACGGTCTCGAGGACGATTCCGGGACCGATGGTGCCTTCGGTGACGATCTTGACGACCACGGTGAGGATCACGAGTCCGAGCACGTCGTCGGCCACCGCGGCACCGAGCACAATGCGCGCTTCCTTGGTGGAGAGTGCGCGCAAGTCACCGAGAACACGAGCGGTGATGCCGACACTCGTGGCGGTCAGTGCGGCACCGATGAAGATGGCGATCTTGCCGGCTTCACCGAACGCGCTGGCCACTCCGAGTCCGAGAGCGAACGGCGCGGCGACACCGATCACCCCGACCTGAACCGCCGAGCGGCCTACTTTGCGCAACTCGCCGAGGTCCATCTCGAGTCCCACATGGAAGAGCAGGAGGATCACACCTATCTCGCCGATGAGAAGGACCATGTCGGCGATCTCGAGGTGGGCGATCGGGTCGACCCAACCGAGCACCGATGGTCCGATGAGGATGCCAGCCACGATCTCGCCGAGCACCGGCGGAACCTTCACGCGCTCGGCCAACTCGGCGGCCACGCGCGCGATGACCAGGATGAGAAGCAGATTGCCGAGGACGAGGGCGAGGTCGTACGAGCCAGAGGTGGCGGCGATCATCGGCATCCGAGCATTCTCCCGCAGTCAGGCGGCGATCAGGTGGTTGGCGCGCTCGAGGGCGTCGAGTTCGAGCATCCAGCCCCGACCGCGCACGGTGCGGATCGCCTCGGCGCCGAGCACCCGACGCAGCGTGACGAGCACCGAGTCGCACCGACGCTGGTTCATGCCGGTGAGGCCGGCCCGGCGGGCGATCTCGAGTCGGCTCACCACCCGGCCGCGGCAGTCGAGAAACACCTGCAAGACCGCGAGTTCGTGGGGCCCGATGCGAGGAACCCCGGTCGACGGATCGGTCGACGGATGAGGGGACGACGTGGGGGCGGCGGCATCCATGAGGCAGAAAATTAGGAAACACCCGTTTCCCACTTGTTGGCGTTGTGTGAACGGACTGTGAACCCTGACCCCGAGATCGATGAGGGTCGGTTGGGTGGTTCGGCCCGACGGCGGTGAGAATCGGAGCATGGAACTCAGTTACCCCGCCGAAGCCGAACAGTTCCGCCAGGAGATCCGCTCCTGGCTGGTCGAGAACCTCCCCAAGGGATGGGGTGAGCCCGGCTTCGAACTATCGGCCGAGCAGCGCAAGGAATTCAACGACACGTGGCCGTCGAAGTTGTTCGCCGGTGGCTGGATCTGCGCCACTTGGCCGAAGGAATACGGCGGCAAGGGACTGTCCACGATGCAGGGCGTGGTGCTCTCGGAAGAGTTCGCGCGTTTGAAGGCTCCGCTGCGCGCCGACTTCTTCGGCGACACGCTCGTCGGCCCGACTCTTCTGCAGTGGGGCACCGAAGAGCAGAAGAAGGAATTCCTGCCCAACATCCTGAACGGCAAGACGCGTTGGTGTCAGGGCTTCAGCGAGCCGAACTCGGGCTCCGACCTTGCATCGCTCAAGACGAGCGCGATCCTCGATGGCGACGAGTGGATCATCAACGGCCAGAAGGTCTGGACCACCGGTGGCCATCATGCCGACTACTGCTTCTTGCTGACGCGCACCGATGCCGACGCACCGAAGCACAAGGGCATCTCGTATTTGCTCGTGCCCATG
>JBEGQB010000099.1:0-6846 GCA_041181165.1 Actinomycetota bacterium | reverse complement strand
TCTCGAAAATCAGCGAGATGGAGTTGTTGCCCGAGAGCTTGGTCCAGAGTCCCACCGCAGAATCGGAGAGCACCCAGTAGCGGAGAGCGAATGGAGAAAACGCCGCCCCGAGTGCCAACCAGTAACCGAGTCGCCGATCATTGGCCATGAGGAAGCCTCCACCGATGTGTGCGCCGATAACCAACAAACCGACGATCAGACCGGGGCCTCCTTTGATGTCCCGCGCCGCACCGATCCAGTCGGTTCGATCCAGGATTCCGACCAGAGCGAAGAAGCCGTTCAGATACAGGAGCCACGTGGCGATTTGGAGCGTCTGCGGCTGCAAGCGATCGAACCACTTGCGAAGGTCGAGGGAGCGATTCGGCATGCCACAGGTTGGCACACCCCACGTACAGGACTTTGTCAGACCACTCGTGAACTTGTGCTACGAAACAGCCGTGCCCGATTTCCTGACCGTCTATGCCGAGACTCATCCGGACAAGCCGGCAGTCATCGATGATCGGCCAAATGGTCGAGTGACCGTCTTGAGCTTTCGAGCACTCGAGGATCAGACGAATCGTCTCGCGAACGTTCTCCTCGACCTGGGCCTGCGTCCTGGATCCGGCAAGGTCGTCTGGTGCGGTCAGAATTCTCCGGGAATCGTCGTGGTCATCGGTGCGGCCCGAAAGATCGGAGTGACCGCCGTTCCGCTCAACTATCGCCTCTCGGATGACGAGGCCGCGTACGTGATCGATCACAGCGATGCAACGGTGGTGTACGTCGATGCCGAGGTGGCGCCGATGATCCAGCGAATTCGAGCATCGCTTCCCAAGGTCGAACACGTCCTCGTCTTCGACGGCCCGGTGCCGATCGGCATGACCGACGTGGATGCGCTGTGCGGTGAGTCGGTGTCCTCGGAGCCGGTGATCCCGCTCGAGACCGAAGCGGGTTCCACGATGATCTACACATCGGGAACGACGGGAAAGCCCAAGGGCGCACTGCGTCGAGGAGGGGGCGATCCGAGTCAGTCGCAGGCGCTCATGGCATTGATCGGATACGTGCCCGATGACGTCTACATCCCGACTGGCCCGCTGTATCACTCGGGCCCGCTCGGTTTCATGGGTATCGGCCAAGCCTTGGGTCAGACCGTCGTTCTCCAACGCAAATTCGATCCCGAGGATTGGCTCCGCCTCGTCTCGACCTACAACGTGACGTCCACGTTTGCCGCCCCCACTCCGATCAGAATGATCTGCAACCTCCCGGTGGAGGTGAAAGCGAAGTACGACACGTCGTCGATGAAGCGGATGATCGCCAATGCCGCGCCGTGGAGTTTCGCTCTCAAGCAGATGTACCTCGCCGATTTTCCGTCCGACAGCTTGTGGGAGGTCTACGGCTCGACCGAACTCGGAGTGAACTGCGTGATGAAGCCCGAGGACCAGCTTCGTAAACCGGGATCGTGCGGTCAGCCGAGTCCGATGGTTGAAATCAAGTTGTTCGACGACGACGGGAAAGAAGTGACCGGCTTCGGTCCGGAGAACACTGGTGAACTGTTCGTGAAGAGTCCGTCGGTTTTCGCCGACTACTACAAACAACACGACAAGTTCCTCGCCGATCAGAAACACGGTTACCAGACCGTGGGCGACATCGCCTACCGGGACGAGGAAGGATTCGTGTACATCTGCGACCGCAAGAAGGACATGATCATTTCGGGTGGGATGAACATCTATCCGGCCGAGATCGAGGCCGCTCTCGAGGCGCACCCAGACATCTATGAAGCAGCGGTCTTCGGTATTCCATCGGAGGAGTGGGGTGAACTCGTCCACGCAGTCGTGGTACGGCGTCCAGGCTCGTCGTTGTCGGACAACGACGTCGTGGATCATGCGCGAGGGGTTCTGGCCGGATACAAGATCCCTCGGTCCATCTCCTGGTCGGATGAGCTTCCCAAAACCGGCAGCGGCAAGATCCTGAAACGTGAATTGCGCGCACCCTTCTGGGCCGGACGGTCCTCGCAGGTATGACGGCACCCGAGTTCCGGTCCGGTTTCGTCACCTTCGTCGGGCGACCCAATGTCGGCAAGTCGACGCTCGTCAACGCGATCTGCGGTCGCAAGGTGACGATCGTTTCCGACAAACCCCAGACGACTCGCCGACAGGTGAGGGGGGTGCTCACTCGTCGCGACTTCCAGATCGTCTTCGTCGACACTCCGGGTCTGCACAAGGCGGTTTCGGCGCTCGGAACCCGGGTCAATACGGCTGCTCTCGAGAGCATCGCCGATGTGGACGTGTCCGTGCTCGTCATCGACGGGACCAAACCCTTCGGCACCGGCGATCAGTGGGTGGCTGACAAGCTCGATCTCGCGCGGACCGTTGTCGTGGTGAACAAGTGCGACGTCGCGTCCAAGGACGAAGTCCTTTCCCAACTGGCCAAGGCTTCGGAGCTCGATGCTCTCGCGTATTTTCCTGTATCGGCTCGAACCGGCGAAGGTGTTGCCGCGCTCGTCGACTTCATCAGGGAACGCCTTCCCGAGGGTCCGATGTTTTACCCGGACGACACCGTGAGTGATCTCACCGACCCCGAATGGGTCGCCGAACTCGTTCGTGAACAGTTGTTGCACGTCACTCGCGACGAACTTCCTTATTCGATCGCCACGAGGGTGACCGAGTGGGAGTGGCCCCGTGTGAAGTGCGAGATCATCGTCGAGCGAGAGAGCCAGAAAGGCATGGTGATCGGCAAAGGCGGGTTGGTCCTGAAAGAAGTCGGCACCCGCGTTCGCGAACAACTTCCTCCCGGAGTGTTTCTGGAACTACGGGTCAAGGTCGACAAGGACTGGCAGCGACGCGCCGACCGGGTCGAGCGCCTCGGCTATTGATCAGCAGGAGTAGCCGACTGGCAGAAGATTGTCGTAGTCGTCGCAAGCCACGAGACCACCCGGCGAAGTCAGGTCGCCGCGTCCACGAGGGACGGCCAGTGGAGCTCGATCACTGGTGAAGATCACCTGACCGATTCCGGCACGACGTGTGAGCGTGAGGACGATCTGCGCGATGGCCAACCGTTGATCCGAGCCCTGTACGTCGACCGAGAACGTCGGGGGAAGGTCGACGGTTGCTATGCCTCGTTCGACCGAGACGGAGGCCATGAGTCCTCGGGGGATTGCATTGCGCAAACCGGCTGCTTCATCACCCGTTGGTAGTCCCTCGGCCAAGGCAGCGAGAACTTGGGGTGGCGCCGCTGGGCTCAGCAATAGACGTGGGATGGCGACTACTTGATTGCCGGCTACGTAGAAGAGGGCGACAGGTTCCACCGGAACCGTCGTCGATGGCTCCGACGACTGATCGGTCGCAATGGTCGTGGTCGTGGGCTCCAGACTCGGATCGAGAGTCGTGGTGGTGGCGTTGAGTGCTGGTGGAACGGCATCGGGATCGATGGGCCGACTCGACGAGCCGCCCGGGACCCCACAGGCCGAAAATGCGACGAGCAGTGCCGACATCGAGATCCAGTGCCGTCTCATCGGTTGACCCCCGGTATCTCCACCACGAATCGGGCCCCTCCACTCGTCGCGTCCTCGACCCACGCTTGGCCACCATGAGCTCGTGCATGTTCAGCGACCAGCGCCAGTCCGAGTCCGGTGCCACCGGCACGGGAGCGGCCGGCTGAACCACGGGCAAAACGCTCGAAGATTCGTGCTCTTTCGCTGGGGGCGACGCCGGGACCGGCGTCCTCGATCGAGATGCGGATCCCGCGTCGCGGGGCACGCTCGAGAGTCACCGAGGTGGCTCCACCACCGTGGATCCTTGCGTTATCGAGGAGGTTGGCGATGATCCGCTCGACGCGTCGCTTGTCGACGTTGGCCATGCCATCGCACCCGGGAGCCAGCACGATGGGGAGGTCCTGCGCGATGTACCGCTGGGCGATGCGGGAGATGAACGCGGCGAGATCGATGTCCTCGCGATGGAGGTCGGCGATGCCGACATCGAGCCTGGACAACTCCAACAGATCGAGAACCATCTGATCGAAGCGCCTGACCTGTGAGACGACGACATCGAGAGCCTGCTGCGAGCGATCTCCGAGATCGGCACGCCGGGCGTCGAGGACTTCGACGGCGGCGGCAAGGGCGGTGATCGGACTTCGAAGCTCGTGAGACACATCCGAGGCGAAACGGGCTTCACGTTCGATTCGGGTCTGGACGGCGTCGGCCATTTCATTGAAGGACGAGACGAGAATCGCCAGATCGGGGTCCTCCTCAGGTTCGAGTCGGGTGTCGAGTCCTCCCTCGGCGATGTCGCCGGCCGCCAACGCCACTCGAGTCAGTGGTCGCATGAGTCGGCGACTCACCCCCCAGCCGACCAGTCCGGCAATGAGGCCGATGATGACGGTGCCGGCCACCAGAACGCTTCCGATGATGGTGATCGCTCGCTGCTCGTCGTCGACGGGGAAGGCCTCGAAGTAGTGCGCGTCGACAGCAGGGATACTGATCCCGATACCGATGTACGTGTCGTCCCCGAACGTGAAACGCTGATACGACGTGGTGCCCGAGAGGACGTCTTCTCGAAGCTCGGCCGGAAAGGCGTTCTGCGTGAACCGTAGGTCCTGCGAGTAATAGAGATTCTCGCTTCCGAGATGCAGGACCGAGAAGCCTCCCTGCTCGGTTCGGGTTCCGTTGATGAGCTCGAAGGCTTCGGATCGTCGCGACGAAAGCTGTGAGCGGACGTTCTCGGCGTTGTTGAAGGCTTGTCTTTCCACAACGTCATCGCGACGGTCGAGAAGATAGTTGCGGGCGACGAGGAAGCTGACCGTGGACAGGAGCACAGAGGTCGAGAGCCCGACCAGAACGAAGAGGAGCGTCACGCGAGTCCGAAGGCGGATACGCCGAAGTGACCGATCCATTCCTCAATCCTGCCCGAACATGACGCCGCCCGACTCGGGAAACCCGGCGAGTCGGGCGGCGGATCTTTGGTTCGGTCTCGCTGGCCGGCGAGGGCCAGGGGGAGGACGGCCCCCGTCGGTCCAGCGTGAACGAGGTCAGTTTCCCGAGGCACTGTGAAAGGACCGTGCGGGAATTGTGCGTTTTGTGTAACGAAATCCCGACTCGGGGGTGATCGGGCAGAATGCCGTCGTGAATTCCTTGCTCTTCGTGGAGGACGACGATCAGATTCGTCTGGCTCTCCGTCTGGCCCTCGAAGACGAGGGATACGAAGTGCGAGAAGCGCCTGATGGACGCGCCGGCCTGGCCGCTTTCCATACCAAGGAGCCCGATCTGGTGCTTCTCGACCTTCGACTGCCGGACATGTCGGGCTTCGAGGTGTGCCGCGCCATGCGAGCGATGTCGATCGTGCCGATCGTCATGGTCACCGCCCAGACCGACACCAACGACATGGTGGCTGGACTGGAAGCAGGCGCCGACGATTACGTGACCAAGCCGGTGGTGCCCAAGGAATTGGCGGCTCGCGTCCGCGCCCATCTTCGACGCGTTCAGTTGCAGAGCGACTCGTCGCTCGCCGGAGGAATGGAGATCTTCGGCGACGTCGAACTTCGTCGTGAGCAAGGCATCGTGCTGAAGGGCGGACGTGAACTCTCGCTCACCAAAACGGAGTTCAACCTTCTCTGCGAGTTCGCCGACCATCCCAACATGGTTCTCTCGCGTGACCAGCTGCTCGAGCGTGTTTGGGGATACGACTATCTCGGCGACAGCCGACTCGTCGATGCACACGTTCGACGTCTTCGGGTGAAGATCGAAGACCAACCGGAAGATCCGAGGCTGATCGTGACCGTGCGCGGCATCGGATATCGATTGATGCCGGCCTGAGGATCAGTCGTCCAACGACCGCAGGAAATCGAGGACCTCCTGGCTGGAAACGGTGCGGCGCATCGGCGGGAGCGCCGAGAGGATCTGATTCCGATATTTCGCAGTGGCGAGTCGGGGATCGAAGACCGTCACCACACCCCGGTCGGTTGCGGTTCTGATGAGCCGACCCGTGGCTTGGGCCAAGAGTGTGGCAGCCCGCGGTAGATCGATCTCTCGGAAGGCGGCGTCACCTAGAAGATCGCGACGCGCGCTCAGGAGCGGGTCATCCGGTCGCGGAAAAGGAATCTTGTCGATCGTGACGAGCGACAGGGTGCGACCGGGGATGTCGATTCCCTGGAAGAAGCCAGCAGTGGCGAACAGACACGACTCTTCGTCGACTGCGAACTGCTCGGCCAAGCGGTTCTTCTGCGGAGAGTCGCGCTGGGAGATCACCTTCATGGGAAGTATCGGTCGCAACGCTTCGACCGCGGCGTCGAGAGCACGAAAGCTCGTGAACAGAGCAAGAGTGCGTCCACCAGCGGCGGTGATGAGGCGGTAGAGCTCGTCGTGCACGTACTTGGCGAATTCGTGTGAGTTCGGGTTGGGGAAGTCCTTGGTGCAGTAGAGGAGAGAATTCGACGGGTAGTCGAAGGGGCTGCCGACGTCGATCGTGTCGAAGGAGTCGACGGGCAGTCCGGTGCGATCGGGCAGATTGCTCGGGACCGTCGCACTCGTGAGGATGGCGGTACGCCGCGCCCAGATGCCGTCGGACAGAATCGACCCGACTTCGAGTGGTGCGATCTCGAGAACGGGAGAAGTCGGCGTACCGGAAACATAAGGAACGTGATTGGGGCCGGCCGAAAGCGCGAGGTCGAGGGTCTCGATCAATCGCCCGATCGTTTGTTGAGCACGTAGCTTTCGCTGGTTGGCATCCTCGTCCTTCGTTTCGACGGATCGGAGGTTTTCCAGGATCTCGCCGCCGGCCAGACGGGCATCGGTCAAGATGTCACGGACGCCGCCGACGAGGGGACAGGAGATCCGCTGGTCGAGATCCGGGCGGATCGCATCCTGCAGCGCTTCACCGA
>JBEGQB010000098.1:0-6865 GCA_041181165.1 Actinomycetota bacterium | reverse complement strand
TCGTCGGTATCGATGACCCAGGATCTGCCCTTCTGGGCCGAATGGTGTCTACCCCCCTGCGTGCCGAGCGACAGCGGTCCGTCGAACTCCTACGCCTTCGACGGTGATCAGCCGATCACCGATCCGTCGGCTGCCGCGTCCTATGGCGAATTCGACGACAAGGCGGTGACGGTCGAGCCTTCGCAGGACGGCCCGACGATCGAACCGATCGCCGACGAACGCGTTCAGGCCACCGGAGCCACGAGCGACGACTGCAATCCGTACGGGTGCGTGGAAGGTGAACCCCAGCTCGGCTGGACCTTCATCGACTCCGACGGCATGCAGTGGTGGTACACGTCCGGCGGCCGGTTCATGGACGAGCGCGGACGCACCGTTTCGTTCATCACCGACATCCCCGGATACGACGAGCTCTGCAATCCGGCGACCGACGTTCCCGTCGGTGCACCGTGTCCGCCCGAAGTGAAGTCGGATCCGTACATCGACTCGAACGGACTCGACTGGTACTGGGTCGGCTCGAACGCCACCGAGGCCGAGTCCGATCACGGCCGCAATTGGTATCACCGATACTCCGATGGTTCGGTGGCCTACAAGGCGACGATCGAACTCGAGTCCTGGTTCGCCAATTGTCCACCGCCGACCGACCCGACGGTGGAGGTGAACCCGGGCTCGCTCTCGGTGGGCTTCTCGGCGCACACGCTGGTGTGTGTCGGCGAGACGATCGACCTGCGCGTGTTCGTCACGCCAACACCTGACGCGGCGGTCAACGACGTCGGAATCTCGGTCAATGGCGAGAACATCGAACTCACCGATGTGGGTGGCAACACATGGACGGGTTCGTATCAAGCCACGGCCGCCGGTGAACTCACGGTGGTCGCCGGAGCTTCCGACACCAGCGGTGCAACCGACTCGTACACGTCGACGATCATCGTTCGCGAATGTGATGAGGCCACCGAGGATTCCGCCCCGGACACGACGACCGGCCAGGCGAATCGCGCTCCGACCATCAAGTTGTTGAGCGACGATCTGTGCGTCGAAATCGAATCGACCGATCCCGCGCCCGTGAACATTCTCGTCAGGGTCGACGACCCGGATGATGACGACTTGACGGTGGCGGTACTCGCCACTGCGGACACCGGACCAATCGAACGGGATACGTACCAGACGACGGGCCGCAACTCGCGCACGGTCACTTTCACCCTCGACTACTCGTATCGGGGCAAGACGATCACGATCGAAGGTACGGTGACCGACGGTGAACTGACCGATGAGTACGTGTTCGAAATCGAAGGCACGTACCCCGGTGGTTGCTCGACTCCGACGACGTCGAGCAGCTATGCGCCGGCCACATCCCCACCGTCGACCGCCGATCCGTCCAACTCGATGCCGACTCTGACCCAGTACACCAAGGCGCTTCCTTCGTGTCTGAGTTCGACCGGCTTCACGATCGTCCAATTCCGAGTGACCGACCCGGAAGGCGCCACGGTCGGCATTCAGGCCAAAGTGGCCGGTTCGATCGCCGTGGGTGGCACCTCTCCGTCGTCGGGTCCGAGCGGTCAGATTTTCGCCGTGAACCTGAGGGCGGCCGATGCCGGTAAGACGATGACGGTCACCGGAACCGACTTCGTGAACGTCACCGCGCCGATCAGTGTGACGATTCCGTCGGCGATCTGCGCGTGAGCACCGCAGCGGTGTCGGTTCGGTCGAACAGAGGCAGAAGCCTCTGGACCACCGGACCGATACCGAAGGTGAACACCAGAGTTCCGATACCGACCGATCCACCCAACAGCAAACCGACACCGAGGACGGTGGCTTCCACGCCGGTGCGGGCCAACCGAATGCTGTACCCCTTGGACGCCAGGCCCATCATGAGTCCATCGCGCGGCCCGGGGCCAAGACCGGCTCCGATGTAGAGCGCCGAACCCAAGCCGACCACCAGTAGTCCGGCGAACATCAGAGCGACCCGAGCGAGCCAATGATCGGGATGTCCGATGATCGGCTTGGTGAGATTGACCACCAAGCCGATCTCGATCGCGTTCAGGATGGTGCCGATACCCGGACGTTGCCGCAAAGGGATCCAGAGCAGGAGCAGCAACGCGCCGACTCCGATGATGACGAGTCCGATCGAGACGTCGATCTTCTCCGACAAACCTTTGTGGAACACGTCCCACGGCGCGAGACCGAGGTCGGCGCGAATGAAGAAGGTGATTCCGAGTCCGAACAGAGCAAGTCCGGTGACGCATCGGAACAAGCGCTCCGGTAGCGACGTCATCAGTATCGGTAATGGTCCGGCTTGAACGGTCCGGAAGGGTCGACGCCCAGATAGTCGGCCTGTTCGTCGGTGAGTTTGGTGAGTTTCACACCGAGGGCGTCGAGGTGAAGCGAGGCAACCTTCTCGTCCAGCCGCTTCGGAAGCACATAGACACCGAGGGGGTACTTGTCAGTGTTGTTGAACAGCTCCATCTGGGCGATGACCTGATTGGAGAAGGAGCACGACATCACGAAACTCGGATGTCCGGTTGCACAACCCAGATTCACGAGCCGACCCTCGGCGAGAACGATCACCGAATGCCTGTCGGGGAACGACCAGAGGTCCGTTCCCGGCTTCAGTTCGTCCTTGGTGGCACCACTGCGCGCCAGACCGGCCATGTCGATCTCGGAATCGAAGTGGCCGATGTTGCACACGATGGCGTTGTGCTTCATGCGGATCATGTGGTCGACGGTGATGATGTGATCGTTGCCGGTCGCCGAGACGAAGATGTCGGCCGAGGGCGACACCTCGTCGAGAGTCGTCACCTGATAGCCCTCCATGGCTGCCTGCAACGCGTTGATGGGGTCGATTTCCGTGATGATGACCCGGGCGCCCTGACCCTTCAACGCTTGTGCACAACCTTTGCCGACGTCGCCATAGCCACAGACCACGGCCACCTTGCCAGCGAGCATCACATCGGTCGCGCGACAGATCGCGTCGACGAGCGAGTGGCGACATCCGTAAAGGTTGTCGAACTTCGACTTGGTGACCGAATCGTTGACATTGATGGCTGGGAAGAGCAACTCGCCCCGCTCGTGCATCTTGTAGAGACGCATCACGCCCGTGGTGGTCTCCTCGGTGACGCCGCGGATCCCCTTGGCCATGCGCGTCCACTTGCTCGGTTCGACCTTGAGACCTCGTTGCAGGAGACCTAGGACGATCGCGAGTTCGGCGTTCGACGCCGTGGTGGGGTCGGGAACTTCACCCGACTTCTCGTACTCGACTCCCTTGTGCAAGAGAAGCGTGGCGTCACCACCGTCGTCGAGGATCATGTTCGGACCGTCGCCGTCGGGCCACGTCATCATTTGTTCGGTGCACCACCAGTACTCCTCGAGGGTCTCGCCCTTCCATGCGAAGACCGGAACACCCTGCGGATCGTCCACGGTGCCGTTCGGACCGACCACCACGGCTGCGGCGGCGTGGTCCTGGGTGCTGAAGATGTTGCAGGAAGCCCAACGAACCTCGGCGCCGAGTTCGACGAGTGTCTCGATCAGAACCGCGGTCTGGATGGTCATGTGCAGTGAGCCGGAGATGCGAGCACCCTTCAGCGGCTTCTGCGGCCCGTACTCCTTGCGGAGGGCGCGAAGACCCGGCATCTCGTGTTCGGCGAGATGGATCTCCTTACGACCGAACGGCGCCATGGACAGATCAGCGACGCGGTAATCCTTGCGGGCGGCGATGGACACGGTGACTCCTTCGAGGGGCGTGATGTACGAGAGGAACGGGGGCGGATATCAGCGGTGTGAGCCGGTGGCCCGACCCTCACCTTTGGCGATTCGAGCGGTCAGACGCTCGTGTTCGGCATCGGAAACGACCTCCGACTCGTCGACGAGCATGACGGCGATTCCGTCGCGGATCGAATAACGGCGCCGCAAACGGGGGTTGTAGATGCAATTCTCGTCGTCGAAGACATGCAGCTGGCCGTGGTCGACCGGGCAGGCCAACACGGTGAGGAGATCGGGATCGAGGGGCATGTCGCTACTTTCTTCGGCAAGTGCCTTCACACTTCAGCACACATGGTCGTTGGTCGGGGGGATGTCGTCAAACCGCAGTGATCGCCATGAGGAGTTCGGCAACCTTGTCGTCGCACTCTTCGCGGGTCGGCGCCTCCAAGTTGAGACGCAGGAGGGGCTCGGTGTTGGACGGACGCAGGTTGAACCACCATGGTCCGCAGTCGACGGTGAGGCCGTCGAGGCGGTCCTGGTCGAAGTCCGAGTACTTGGCGGACACCGCCTCGATGACCGCCGAAGGACTCTCGACCTGCGTGTTGATCTCGCCGCTCGACGAGTAACGCTCGAACGGTCGGCGGAGCTCGGAGAGGCGGATCTCCGAACGCGACAGCTCCTCGAGCATCAGCATCGTGGCGATGAGTCCGCTGTCGGCCCGATAGTTGTCGGCGAAGTAGTAGTGCGCCGAGTGCTCGCCCCCGAACACCGCCCCCGTCTCGGCCATCTGCTGCTTGATGAACGAGTGACCCACCTTGGTGCGCACAGGCTGACCACCGTTCTCGCGGATGACCTCCGGAACGGCTCGGCTGCAGATCAGATTGTGAAGGATCGTCGCGCCGGGATGTTTGCGCAGCATCGCGCGCGCCAGCACCGCCGTGGTGGTCGATCCCGACAACCCACGACCCTCCTCGTCGACGACGAACACGCGGTCGGCATCGCCGTCGAAAGCCAAGCCGATGTCGAATCCTCCGGCGGTGACCCGAGCCTGGAGATCGCGCTGGTTGGCCGACTGCAAGGGATCGGCCGGGTGATTGGGGAAGGTGCCGTCGAGTTCGGCGTACATCACCTCGAGTTCGAGGCGGGGAAGTCGCTCGAAGACGGCCGGCACCACGAGGCCACCCATTCCGTTGGCGGTGTCGGCCACCACTCGCATGGGCCGAAGTTGGGTCGGGTCGATGAACGACACCACATGATCGGCAAACGCCGCCAACATGTCGCGCTCGGTCGTCCGACCCGCGCGTTCACTCGGTCGGGGCCCTCGACCTTCCAGGACATCGGCTGCCGTTCGTTTGACATCGAGCAAACCGGTGTCGACTCCGACCGGGCGAGCGCCCGACAGGCAGAACTTGATCCCGTTGTACTGCGCCGGATTGTGGGACGCCGTGAAAATGGCACCGGGGGCGTCGAGGCGTCCGGCCGCGAAATACAAGAGGTCGGTCGAGGCCAGACCGAGATCGATGACGTCGACGCCTTGCTCCATCAATCCGGCAGCGAAAGCTTCGGCAAGTTCGGTTCCCGAAGGACGCATGTCCCGGGCGACGATGGCGACTTTCGACGCCGTGAATCGAGCAAAGCCGACACCCAGCGCATGAGCGATGTCGGTGTCGAGTTGATCGGGAACCGTGCCACGAATGTCGTAGGCCTTGACGATCTGATCGAGGGCTTCGGCGGACGGCATAGCGACCTTCCACGCTACCGCTGCCGGCCACTCGACATGACGAGTGTTCACTCACTGATAAGCGATATTTGTCCCGCTAGAAGGCAAAATTCACGGATAACGAGGAATCATTGGCTCTCGGTTCGAATGCGATCACGCCGTTGTCGGCGATACATCGTCATCACGACAACCAATCCGATCAACGTCAGACCGTACGCGAGACGGTCCATGTTGCTCGATGAGAACTCGAGACGTACGTCGTTCTTGGTCGGCACGACGACCATCATGTTGGGTGCCACGCGATACGGGCCCGTCGCCCCATCGACGTTCCAGTTGGGGAAATAACTGACGCGCACCAGGACCGGCACTCCGACCTGATCGACGGAGAACGAGACCGACTGCTCCCCCACCACCAAATCGGAGACTTCGACAGCGGTCAGTGGTCGGGCCACGATCGTTTGGGCGGGCGTGACGATGTCGACTTTGCGCGAATCCGATCCGGGCTCTCCCTGACGACGCGAGAGGTCGACCTCGACGCTGACGCGTTGCCACTCGTCGGGCCCATCGGCGGCCGGTAAGGCCACCCATTCGTCGGATTGTTGCAACCAACTGGTGCCGACCTCCAACCAGCGCTCTCGTTGATCACCGGACCGGCCCTTCACCACCACCGGCTCGACGTCGAGTGGAGTCACGACATCGGAATCGCTGACTTCATAAATCCGCCACGGCCCCGACGATGCGATGAGCTCGAGGTCTCCCGCATCGACCAGCGTCTCGGCCTGAGCGATGGACTCCGGAGTGACGCCCATGAAATACCGAATGCCAAGGGCGCGCAAGTAGCCGATCCCGACCGACGCATCGTTGTCGACGTAGCGGAGTTCTCGCACCGGATTCGAACTCTGTTTCGACATCGCCGCTGCCGCCAAGAAGTGATACGGCGTCGTACCGGCGGCTTCGAAGAAAAGTCCCTCACTCGAGCCGATGCAACCGTCGGTCCAGAACGGCAGGAGCATCAGGGCCATCGTCGTGCCGTACTTGTCGTTCTCCTTGTAGTTCTCCCATAGTGCCCGCCCACATCCTCGGTCCTCGCCGATGGACTTCATCTGCTGGACGAGGTCGTGGTACTCGCCGTACGCGGCTCTCCCTTCGTATCCACTGAAGTTCCAACGCGCCCATCCGTCGACGAATCCCTTGTTGCTCGCCTTGGTTTCGAAGGGTCCCCACGAATACTCGGCACCCTGACCTTCGTCGACCACTTTGCCCAAGGGCAGGACCTGGAATCGAAAACCGAGCACGGCCAGCGCAACAACGAAACACGCGAGTGTCGACGCGGTGAGCGACCGGAAGGTCCGACGTTCGAGAACTGCATCGTCGACGGCCACGCCAGTTCTCGAACGCTCGAAGGTGGCCAGTCGAGTGAGCGCCCGAACGATCTCGATCACCCCGACGGCC
>JBEGQB010000097.1:0-6913 GCA_041181165.1 Actinomycetota bacterium | reverse complement strand
CATGTCGATTTTCAAGCGGGCGATGGAATACCTGGGTCTGGGTGAAGACGACGCGTACGACGACTACGACGACGGCGAGGTCATCGATCGTTCGGGTGGGATGGCTCGTGGCGTCGATCCGCGGCGAGCCGACCCCGATGACATCTCACGACCGGTCGCCCGTCAGGTCACGCCGCGCGATATCGATCCGGTTCCGCCGCGTCGCTACCCGGCCGACGACTCGGCTGTTCAGCCGCGACCGATTTCCGGTCGTTCGGGCGGCAGGGTCCGCACGATCGGCGGACCGGCTGCGCAAGGCGAGCCCTACACGGTGAAGGCCATTCGCTTCAACGACATCCAAGAAGTCGCCAATCGTTTTCGCGATGGCCACCCGGTGATCCTCAACACCGAAGGGTGCGATGCCGATGTCGCCCGCCGCATGGTCGACTTCTCGAGCGGGCTGTGCTACGGACTCCACGGCAAGATCGAAAAGGTCGCCAAAGGTGTGTACCTGTTGAAGCCGGCTGCTCGTCCGTCGAACGATTACTGATCGACTTTTTCGGACCGACCGATGTACGTCGTAGCCATTCTCCTGAATCTCTTCCAGTTGGCACTGTTCATCCGGGTCGTCCTGTCGTGGTTCCCACTCAACAGTTCGGCTGCCCGCTCGGTGATGGACGTCGTTGTGCGCATCACCGAGCCAGTTCTCGGTCCCATCCGGCGCGCGCTGCCGTCATTTGGTGGACTCGACATCTCGCCGATCGTGGCCATCCTTCTCCTGACCATCCTCACCAGGCTCATCTGAACTTCCGGCGTCGCTAGCCTGAGCAGGCCCTATGTCGAGCCGCCGCTATCCAGTAGTCGTATCCCAACCGACTTTTCCCTCCCTCGAGGCCGAGGTGCTCGCTCAGTGGTCGGACGCTCGAACCTTCGAGAAGTCGGTCGAGGCCAGGCCGGCGGGCACAACTGGCAGTAACGAGTTCGTGTTCTACGACGGTCCGCCGTTCGCGAACGGGTTACCGCACTACGGGCATTTGTTGACGGGTTTCGTGAAGGACGCCATTCCTCGCTATCAGACGATGCGCGGTCGTCACGTCGAACGCCGGTTCGGCTGGGACTGTCACGGTATGCCTGCTGAAGTCGAGGCCGAGAAGCAGTTGGGGATCTCGGGGCACCCGGAGATCACCGCTTTCGGTCTCGACAAGTTCAATGACTACTGCCGCACCAGCGTTCTTCGTTACACGAACGAGTGGCAGCGCTACGTGACCCGTCAAGCTCGGTGGGTCGATTTCGACAACGACTACAAAACGCTCGACACGCCGTACATGGAGAGTGTGATGTGGGCGTTCAAGACCCTGTGGGACAAAGGGCTGATCTACGAAGGATTCCGAGTTCTGGCGTATTGCTGGCGATGTGAGACTCCGCTCAGCAATACCGAGACCCGTATGGACGATGTGTATCGCGATCGGCAGGATCCCGCGCTCACTGTTCGCTTCCGGCTCGAGACCGGTGAGGATCTCCTCGCGTGGACCACCACCCCTTGGACCCTGCCGTCCAACTTGGCGCTCGCAGTGAACCCCGATGTCGAGTACTCGGTGCTGGAGATGGACGGACGTCGTTCGATCATCGCGTCGGCGCGGATGCCGGCGTACGAGCGTGAGTTCGCCGAGGCACGTGAAGTCGCGACCCTGCGTGGAGCCGATCTCGTGGGGCGTCGTTACACGCCGCTCTTCCCATATTTCACCGACACCGAGAACGCATTTCGAGTTCTGGCGGCTGATTTCGTGACGGTCGATGACGGCACCGGAGTGGTGCACATGGCACCTGGATTCGGTGAGGACGACCAGATCGTCTGTCAGGCGGCCGGGATTCCGACCATCTGTCCGATGGACAGTCGAGGTCAATACACCGCCGAGGTCGCGGATTGGGTTGGTCAACACGTCTTCGCCGCCAACCCGCTCGTCATCCGTCATCTGAAGGAATCCGGGGTGGTGGTTCGGCACGACTCGTACGATCACCCCTATCCGCATTGCTGGCGCTGCAGCGAGCCCCTCGTGTACCGAGCGATCTCTTCGTGGTTCGTCGAGGTCACGAAGTTCAAGGCTCGGATGGTCGAACTGAATCAACAGATCACGTGGGTGCCCGAGCACGTGAAGGAAGGTTCGTTCGGGAAGTGGTTGGCCAACGCGCGTGATTGGTCCATCAGTCGAAATCGTTTCTGGGGTTCGCCGATTCCGGTCTGGAAGAGCGACGATCCGAACTACCCACGCGTCGACGTATACGGAAGCATCGAGGAACTCGAACGGGATTTCGGTGTTCGAGTTCCCGATCTGCATCGTCCGGCGATCGACGACCTCGTTCGACCCAATCCCGACGACCCGACCGGGCGATCGACCATGCGACGAGTGACCGAGGTTCTCGACTGCTGGTTCGAGAGCGGCTCCATGCCCTTCGCCCAGGTCCACTATCCGTTCGAGAATCGGGACTGGTTCGAGAACCACTACCCGGGTGATTTCATCGTCGAATACATCGGCCAGACGCGTGGTTGGTTCTACACCTTGCATGTACTGGCCACGGCTCTGTTCGACCGACCGGCGTTCTCCACCTGCGTCAGCCACGGCATCGTGCTCGGCGACGACGGACAGAAGATGTCGAAGAGTCTTCGTAATTATCCCGATCCGATGATGGTCTTCGATCAGTACGGGGCCGACGCCATGCGTTGGTATCTGCTGTCGTCGGCGATTCTGCGAGGGTCGGATTTCTCGGTCACCGAAGCCGGAATCCGCGAGACCGTCCGGCAGGTGATCCTTCCGCTTTGGAACTCGTGGTACTTCTTGGCGCTCTACGCCGGCGCCGAGAACACGGTCGGTTCTTTCCGGACCGACTCGACGAACGTGCTCGATCGATACATCCTGGCCAAGGCGGGCGACCTCGTCCGTGCCACGACTCGCGATCTCGACGCGTACGACCTCTTCGCGGCGTGTTCATCGGTACGTGACTTCCTCGACGTCCTGACGAACTGGTACATCCGGCGCTCGCGCGATCGATTCTGGGCGGGAGATCAAGATGCAATCGACACTTTGCATACGGTCCTCGACGTTGTCTGCCGAGTAGCAGCCCCCTTGCTCCCGCTGATCACCGATCACGTTTATTGCGGTTTGGTTGCTTCGGGAAGCGTGCACTTGGCCGATTGGCCAGCGGGTGATCTCCTGCCTTCGGAGCCCGAATTGGTCTCGGCCATGGACACGGTGCGCGACGTGTGTTCGGCAACGTTGTCGATCCGCAAGAGCAAGGGACTTCGGGTCCGACTGCCGCTTCGGAAACTGACCGTGTCGTTCCCGGGGTCGGAAGCGTTGAGCTCCTATGTCGACGTCATTGCCGACGAGGTCAACGTGAAGCAGGTGGAGCTCACACCCGCGGTCGACTCGGGCGCGACCATGGTTCTGCAACCCGTGCCGGCGACTCTCGGCCCACGTCTCGGCGGTCGCACACAAGAGGTGATCAAGGCCATCAAATCGGGTGATTGGTCGAATACGAATGGACGCGTGATCGCCGGAGGCATCGAACTGGTCGAAGGCGAATACGTCCTGAAGATGGTGGCCTCGGAAGGATCGGCGAGTTCGGCTCTTCCCGATGGAACCGGACTGATCACGCTCGACACCGAAGTCACCGCCGAACTCGCAGCAGAGGGCACGGCCCGCGACGTGGTGCGACTCGTTCAGCAAGCCCGCCGTGACGCGGGTCTCGAGGTGAGTGACCGGATCGATCTGGTCCTGGGGGTTCCCGAGTCGGTACGTCGGCAGATTCAGCCTTTTGTCCCGATGATCTCGACCGAGACTCTGGCCACCACGTTGTCCTGGGGAACCGGTGCGCCCACGGCCCGAATCGACGACGACGACATCTTCATTGGAGTGACCAAAGCGGTGTAACGAGTCCGCGCCGCCGGAACGCCAGCGCGGTAGCCTGCCGCAACTCGAGAACCGAGATTGACGAGGCAGAACACCGATGGCGACGTCGACCAAGAAGAAGGCTCCGGCGAAAAAGCCGGCGGCCAAGAAGGCTCCGGCCAAGAAGTCCCCGGCGAAAAAGCCGGTGGCCAAGAAGGCTCCGGCCAAGAAGCCGGTGGCCAAGAAGGTTCCGGGCAAGAAGGCTCCGGCGAAGAAGCCGGCGGCCAAGAAGGTTCCGGCCAAGAAGCCGGTGCCCAAGAAGGCTCCGGCCAAGAAGTCCCCGGCGAAGAAGCCGGTGGCCAAGAAGGTGGCGCCAAAGGTTTCGGCACCGAAGAAGGAAGTTGCCAAGAAGACGATCGCGCCCAAGAAGGAAGTTGCCAAGAAGGCCGCGCCTCCGAAGAAGCAGGCTCCGCCCAAACCGGTCTTCGTCAAACCTCCGGTTCCGGGCAAGAAGCCCAAGTCGAAAGACGGCATCATCGCGAACAGAGACTTCGATCTCACGTTCCTTCGCGCTCAGCGTGCACTTCTCGAGGACAAGCGTCGTCAGTACCTCGGACTCGCCGAAGCACTCGACAAGGAACGAGACAGCCTCATCGAAGCCGCCGGCATGGGCGACGACCAGTTCGATGAAGACGGAGGCGAAGGAGACTCGCTGGCCGTCGAACGCGAACGGGCCAAGTTGCTGTCCGATCAGGACCGCCAGACCGTCCAGGAAATCGACGCCGCCCTTGCCCGCATCGAATCCGGCGACTACGGCTACAGCCTCGTGTCGACGAAGCCGATCCCGCGAGAGCGCCTGGAGTTCATTCCGTGGGCCACGGAGCTCGTGGACGAGAAGGTTGGCGGGATCGGAAAACGATGAGTCGCGCCGAACGGCTGTCGTTGGCGCGATTGCCGGTGACGATCGCGGCGATGGTCGTGATTGCCGATCAGATCACCAAGGCGTGGGCCCTCGAACATCTCGCCGACGGTCATGTCGATCACCTGTTCTGGACACTTCAGTTCAATTTGGCTTTCAACAACGGAATGGCGTTCGGTCGGGGTCAGGGTTGGGGTCCGGTGATCGGAGTCCTGGCGACCATCTTCGTCGTGGTGATGCTCTTGTCGCTCGGTCGGCAATCCGGTCGGGTCGCTCGCTGGTCGGCTGGTCTCGTCATTGGCGGCGCAGTGGGCAACATCGCGGACCGCGTGTTCCGTGGCGGGGATTTCATGCATGGGTCGGTCATCGATTTCATCGACTTTCAGTGGTTTCCGATCTTCAACGTCGCCGACATCTGCATCAATGTCGGGGGAGCTTTGATGGTCATCGGATTTCTCTTGACTGACCGTCAGTCTCGAGCGGCCGAGGATGAGACACAGGAGCAGTCAGGTGTCGAGTGAGCGAGTTTCCGAAGAGATCCCCGCACCACTCGCCGGTGAGCGTCTCGATCGCATCGTCTCGTTGATCGCCGAGATCAGTCGCTCCGACGCGGCCGAAACGGTGTCGCGCGGTGGTGTGAGCGTCGATGGAGTGGTCGAACGATCCGGAAAGATCCGGATCGGAGAAGGGCGTGTGGTGGAAGTCGATCTGGGATCGATCCCGCGCGATGAACCTCCGGCGGCCGATGAATCGGTCAGCATCTCCGTGGTCCACGAGGACGACGACGTGATCGTGGTCGACAAGGCTCCGGGCGTCGTCGTGCATCCGGGGGCCGGCAACACATCGGGCACCCTCGTCAACGGTCTTCTGGCTCGGTTCCCCGAAATTGCCGAAGTTGGAGATCCGCTCCGACCAGGAATCGTGCACCGACTCGATGTCGGGACGTCCGGTCTCCTCGTGGTCGCGCGGTCATCGAAGGCATACGACGCCTTGGTTGCGGCGTTGAGTGAACATGAGGTGTCCCGTCACTACACAGCACTTATTTGGGGTCATCTCGATGCGCCGTCTGGAACCATCGACGCCGCAATCGGTCGCGACCCACGCGACCCGCTGAAGATGGCAGTGGTCGCGTCCGGGAAGACGGCACGAACTCACTATTCGGTCGAGCGTGAGTTCAACGAACCAGAGGTGTCCCTCCTTGCGTGTGAGCTCGACACCGGACGCACTCATCAGATCAGGGTGCACCTCTCGGCGATCGGACATCCCGTCGTCGGGGACATCACCTACGGGGGGCAGCGAGCAGGCCTGTCCATGGAAAGACCCTTCCTCCACGCCGGCCGTCTCTCGTTCGTTCATCCGGTCTCCTTCGAGGTCATGGATTTCGAATCCCCGCTTCCGGCCGATCTCCGGACCGTTCTCGCCAGGTGCCACTGAACCACCAGGACCGCTGCTAGGGTTCGCCCGACCGTCAAACGGGTCCCGTGAGGCCCGAACGGAGGACAACATGGCGACGTCTCGCACGTCTCGGGTCGAACCCGAACCGACAACCGACTCTGCTTCGGATCGAGTGCAAGTCCTCCATTCCGACGACGTGAGCCGAGCAGTGACACGGATCGCGCATGAGATCATCGAGCGGAATCGTGGTGCCCGTGGCGTCGTGATCGTCGGACTGCAGCGCGGCGGAGTCTGGCTCGCCGAACTGATTGCCGAGGCCATCGGGCGTATCGAAGGAACACTTCCTCCGCTCGGAAGGCTCGACGTCTCTCTCTTCCGCGACGACATCTCGCTTCGTCCGGTGACACCGGTCGCCGTGACCGAGATTCCCGTCGACCTCTCGAACGCCCGCGTGGTGCTGGTGGACGATGTGCTCTACACCGGCCGGACGGTCAGGGCCGCGCTCGATGCTTTGAATCAGTACGGCCGACCATCGCAAGTCCAGTTGGCGGTGATGATCGACCGTGGTCACCGCGAACTCCCGATTCGTCCCGACTTCGTGGGCAAGAACCTTCCCACGAGTGTCGATGAACAAGTCGTCGTGGGAAGCGACGGAGTGATTCTTCACCGGAGGACCGGACGATGAAGCACTTGCGAAGCGTGGCTGAGCTCGGCGCCGACGGCATTGCGCGCA
>JBEGQB010000096.1:0-7021 GCA_041181165.1 Actinomycetota bacterium | reverse complement strand
TCGGCATCGGTCACGACGAGGGTCTGGCCAACGAGGGTCTCGTGCATGCTTCGGGTCTGCGTGGATACAGCACGCTCATGGCCTCGATCGAACGCGGCCGAACCGGACAACTCGGTGACATCGTCGCTACGATCCAGGCCGAGCAGGACGAGATCATCCGCTCACCACAACCGGGAGTGCTCGTGGTGCAGGGTGGTCCGGGTACCGGCAAGACCGTCGTCGCACTTCACCGCGCTGCCTACCTGCTGTACACCAATCGCTTCCCCCTCGAGGACCAAGGAGTTCTCGTCATCGGTCCGAATCGCGTTTTCCTTCGTTACATCGAGCGCGTGTTGCCGTCACTCGGCGAAGCCGGCGTCGAGCAAGTCGTGCTCAACGATCTGGTACCCGACGTCAGGTTCAGTGTCGGTGCCGAACGACGAGACGCACCGGCCACGGCGCGGGTGAAGGGTGACATCCGCATGGTCGACGTCATCGACAAGGCCGTGCTCGACCGGGAACGCCCATTGCGTGACGAGCTCGTCGTGCCGTACCGCGCCGGATACCTCCGACTTCCGGCGAGCGAGTCGGAGCGCATCATCAAAGCCGCGCGCCGCCGGTTCCGCCGCCACAATGCCGGCCGCAAGTGGGTCGAGAACGAGGTCTGGCAGTCGATGGCTTCGTCGAGTCGCGACGGTGCGACAACGGCCAGCGAGGTTCGCGACGCACTTCGCTCGACCGACGAGATGCGCATGGCCTTCGAGCGCATGTGGCCGTTGCTGACCCCGGCTCAGCTCCTGCACGACCTCTTCGGATCACGAGCACTTCTCAAGTCGGCCGCGCAGAAGTACTTGTCCGAAGCCGAGTACGGCGCGCTGTTCCGCGATCGTTCGGCCGACGTCCACGACGTCCGCTGGACCGACGACGATGTGGCGCTGCTCGACGAAGCCTTCGTGGCTCTTGGTCCCAAGCTGGGCAAGAACGGCAAGGTCGACGAAGCCGACGAGATCCGTACCTACGGACACATCGTGGTGGACGAGGTCCAGGATCTCACTCCGATGCAACTACGAATGGTGGCGCGCCGGTCGTTGTCCGGGTCGATGACGATCGTCGGTGACATCGCGCAAGCGACTGGTGCTCACGCGCCCGCATCATGGGACGACGTGCTCGCACATCTCCCGGCACCGCGCGCCGGTCGGGAGGACACCAACCGAGTGATCGGGTTGTCGGTGGGTTATCGCATCCCCGGTCAGATCATGGAACTGGCCAACCGCGTGATGGAGGCGGCCACGCCCGGTCTTCGAGCGCCTACGGCCGTTCGTCTCGGACCAGCGGCACCGGTCTTCGTGTTGAGTTCGACCGATGAGCTTTTCGATGCAACGGCCAAGGCAACCGCCGAACTCATGGAATCTCTCGCCGGCGGCAACGTTGCCGTGGTGACTCCGAACCATCTCGCCGACGCCGTGGCCGACACTTTGGCTTCACACGGGATCGAGCACGGCCGAGCGACTCGTTCGGCTCTCGACACCGGTGTCACCGTGGTTCCGGTCGGACTCGTCAAAGGACTCGAACTCGACGGAGTGGTGGTGGTCGAACCCACTCAGATCGTCGATGGCGAACCGCAGGGAATGCGTTCGTTGTACGTCGCCCTCACGCGCTCGACGCAACGTCTGACGATCGTGCACTCCGGTTCGCTCCCCGAACCGCTTCGCTGATCCCTTTCGGACTCAGCCCCAGCGCTCGAGGTAAGCGTCCACGACGATGCGCGCGAACTTGGCTGCTTTGTCGGCATCGGCGGGTCGATTTCGTTCGACGGCCAACGTCGCCAGATCGATCATGCGACCGAGGGTTTCGGCGCCGTCGGGGTCCTGGGTGGCCACGTCCGGTTCCACCACGTTCCACAGGGCGGTGATCTCGGCGAGGCGAGCTCGCTTGTTGTCGTCGGGCACGGTGTCGTTGTCGGCGCGGGGTCCGATGAGAGTCGAGAGCCCTTCCATGCCATCGGCCAGACGTTCGAGCAGTTCGCTCGTCGTACCCGAAGGAACCGTTGTGGTGGTGGCCACCGCCGACGTGGTGACTCGTGAGTCGTCATAGGTCGTGGCTCCGCACGACGACACGACCACGAGAAGGACGACGACAGGGACGGCGATGGTGAGAGTGCGGGCTCTCACGCAGTCACCAGGATGCGTGCCGATGCGAACGAGTCGACATCGACCTCGCGTCCCTCGATGCGCACGGCCATCGTGCCGTCGGTTCCGGCTCGAGCGACTTCACCGGCGTGGCCGGGGAGGATGTGCGACTTTTCGAGGAAGTCGAGGAGGCCGGGGGTGAACTCGAGTTCTTCGGGGATACGCGACACGGTGAACCGGGTGCCCGCCGACAGTGAACTGAGGGGACGGGCATGGGGATCGACATAACTCGAACCCGGAATCGGATTGCCATGTGGGCAGGTGGTCGGTGCGCCGAGAAGTCGGTCCATCGCAGCCTCGACTTCGTCGCTCATCACGTGTTCCCACTTGCCGGCTTCGCGGTGGGCGAGCGCCCAACTCAGGCCGAGAACGTCGGTGATGAAGCGCTCGGCGAGGCGATGACGCCGCACGACCTGTTGAGCGAGCCGTTCACCCTCGGGTGTGAGTGCAATGCGCGGACCATCGGCGATCACGAGACCTTCACGAGCCATGCGCTCGATCATCTGCGACACCGAGGCCCGGCTGACGTTGAGCCTCTCGGCGATACGCACCCGAATGACCTCGAGGTCGTCCTCGTGCAGCTCGAAGATGCACTCGCAGTATTCCTCGAACGCCGGATGATGTTCGCCCGCAACGGCCATGCGGTCAGGTTAGTGGCGTGATGCCACTATTCGAATTTCACCCCTTGGGCGAGGGGAAGTTCATTCGAGTAGTTGACGGTCGCGGTCGAGCGGCGCATGTACGCCTTCCACGCATCGCTGCCACTTTCGCGTCCGCCACCGGTTTCCTTTTCGCCACCGAACGCGCCACCGATCTCGGCCCCGGATGGGCCGATGTTCACATTGGCGATTCCGCAGTCGCTGCCCGCCGGTCCGGTGAATCGCTCCGCTTCACGGACGTCGGTGGTGAAGATGCTCGACGCGAGGCCCTGTGGCACATCGTTCTGAATGGCGACCGCTTCGTCGAAATCGCCGTACGGCAGGACGTAGAGAATCGGCGCGAAGGTTTCGGTGCGGACGATCTCGGTCTGCTTCGACATCCGCACGACCGCCGGCCGCACGTAGGCCGCGTTCGGGGCGGCCTCGACGTGCAGCCGTTCACCACCGACCACGGCCCCGCCATCGGCGGCTGCGCTACGCAGGGCGTTCTGCATGGTGTCGAGCGATGCCAAGGAGATGAGAGGGCCGACGAGCGGTTCGTCGACGAGTGGGTTCCCGACGCGCAATTGGGCGAAGGCTCGGGCCACGCGATCGGCGACTTCGTCGACGCGGGATTCGTGCACGATCAGTCGACGCAGACTCGTGCAACGTTGACCAGCAGTCCCGGCCGCTGCGAAGGTGATTCCCCGGACGGCGAGATCCAGGTCGGCACTCGGTGTCACGATGGCGGCGTTGTTGCCACCCAGTTCGAGAATGGAACGGCCGAATCGCGCGGCGACCACGGGAGCAACGGCGCGCCCCATGCGGGTCGATCCGGTGGCCGAGATGATCGGCAAGCGAGGGTCGGCGGCCATGGCGGCCCCGACGTCGCCGTCGCCGAGTATGAGTTGACTCAGATCTTCGGGTGCGCCGGCGGCTCGAGCTGCTCGACGGGCGAGCGCCGTGCAGGCAATTGCCGTGACCGACGATGCGTCGGATGGCTTCCATACCACCGGGTCGCCACAGATGATGGCCAGCGTCGCGTTCCATGACCACACGGCCACCGGGAAGTTGAAAGCCGTGATGACTCCGATCGGCCCCATCGGATGCCACGTCTCGGTAAGTCGATGCATCGGGCGTTCGGACGCAATCGTGATTCCGTGGAGCTGACGCGAGAGGCCGACCGCGAAGTCGCAGATGTCGATCATCTCCTGAACTTCGCCCAGGGCCTCCGAACGGATCTTGCCGGCTTCGATCTGCACGAGCGTGGCGAGATCGTCCTTGTGTTTCCGCAACTCGTCGGCGAGGTGCCTCACGACTTCGGCGCGCTTGGGCGCGGGGACTACGCGCCACTCGGAAAAGATCTGACCGGCGCGATTCAGCGCGTCATCGACCGATGTTGCCACGAGTGTTCCGCCGATTTGTCCGTAGGCCTCACCGGTGATCGGGGAGCGGGCCACGGCGGCGCGCCCGTCGAGAGCACTCGAGGCACCCAAGGAATCGAGGGCCGCCTCGGCCAATCCGAGGATCGAGGATGATGTGGACGCGGTGAAGACCATGTCCCATTCTCGCCGATCGGCCACGTCGACCGACAAAGGTGTCAGTCGACGACGAGTGACGGTACGAAGATCCGCGAAGCCGGCGAGCCGGCTGCGATGGCATCGGCGGCCAGGATGACGGCTGCGCCGGTGTAGGCGGTGCGTTCGCCGGCCGGGAAGTTCTCGCGTCCTGGATACACCACGCCGGTCCAGTACGAGCCGTCGTCGTGGCGATGGGCACGGGTCCAGGCCAGAAGATCGGTGGCAGTGCTGATGTCACCGATCGCAGTGTGGGCCAGCGAACATTCGGCGGTTTCGGCGGCGGTGACCCACGGTTCGTCACTGACGCAGCGGATTCCGCGACCTTCCATGGCGAACGTGGACCAGCCCTCGGCGAGTCGGGCCTTGGCCTGTTCGCCTTCCATGGCATTGGTGAGGACGGGGTAGTACCAGTCCATGGCCCAACGATCCTTGGGTTCGAAGGCATCGGGTCGCTCGACGATGGCGGCGCGCAATGCATCGGCCGCCAGTGCCCAATGCGGACGATCTTCATTGGCCAAATCAGCGAGATTCACCGCGCAGGTGAGCGCGTGCCAGATCGACGACGAACCGGTCAGGAGCGCGTAGTCCCACGGACTGGCGTGTTCTTCGCGTGCCCACAGGATGGTTCCGTCGTGACGCCGCATCGAGAGCACCCATTCGATGGCGCGATCGACAGTGGGCCAGATGTGATCCACGAAACCGCGGTCCCAGGTGCACAACCAGTGATGCCAAGCTCCGGCCGCGATGTAAGCACAGACGTTGGTGTCGAGTTTGGGCTCCTCGACGCAACCACCCGGCAAGTAGTAGTTGAACCACCAACCGTCGACGTGCTGGGTGTCGGCCAGCCATTCATAGGCGCGCTCGGCCTCGCGGTGAAGTCCGGCGATGTCGAGGGCCATGGCCGTTTCGACATGGTTCCACGGATCACAGTGTCCGTTCTCGAACCACGGAATCATCCCGTTGTCGAGTTGCAGAGCAGCGATCGACTCCGCGGTACGAACGATCTCGTCGGCGCTGATGACACCTTCGATGTGCGGTATGCGGCTCATGCGTCCACCAGTTCCCGATCGGTCGCCGTCGAAGCAGAAGCCGAAGCCTGTTCGACGGGAAGTTTGGTCGCGTAGACGATGAGACTCTTGCCCATCAGCGGGGAGAGCGCGCGCTCGGCCAACTTCACCGTTCGTGGTTGCTTGACGATGTCCCACTCGAGGAAACGCCGATAGGCATTGACGAGACGGTGATCGTCGCGACGCGGCCCGACCGCACACTTCAACCACCAGTAGGGGGAGTGCAACGCGTGCGCATGATGCGAGCCACGGACGTCGAGTCCGGCGGCGCGCAGCTTGGCCGTGAGTTCGGTGGCGCTGTAGATCCGCACGTGTCCGCCGACCGATTTGGGCGCGTGGTACTCATCGGAGAGCATCCAGTTGATCTTTTCGGGCCACCACGAGGGAACCGTGCAGGCGAAGGTTCCCCCCGGTCGGAGCACGCGCGCCAGCTCGGCGATGGCGGCGACGTCGTCCTGGATGTGCTCGAGAACTTCCGACGTGATCACCCGATCGAATGTTCCGTCGGGGAACGGCAGATTGGTGGCATCTCCGCGAAGCGCTCCGACGTAGCGATCGGGGGCGATCTGTCCTTCGGCGATCATCGCTCCGAAGGTCGCGCGAGTGGCGCGTACTTCACTGTCGGCGTAGTCGAGGGCGACGATTCGGCCGCCGAGTCGGGCGACTTCGAAAGCATGACGGCCAAAGCCGGCGCCGGCATCGAGGACGAGATCGCCGGGCGCGAGTCCGAGACGAGAGAAGCGAACGGTGAGCATGGTCAGTCCTTCAACCGTCCGTTGCGGCGCAACTTCTCGATGTTGGCTGGCATCGACAGCACTTCTCGGTACTGATCGACCGTGAGTTCGGCACAACGCCGCCAGGTCCAGCGATCGACGACCCGCGCCCGACCATTGGCTCCCACGCGGGCGCGCAGGTCGGAATCGTCGAGTCCGCGTCGGATGGTGGAAGCAAGAGCCTCGGCGTCGCCAGCCGTGCACTGAAGAACCGTGTCGCCGTCCTGGCCGGTCACCTCGGGCAACGCTCCACCGTCGGTGGCCACCAAGCAGATTCCGGTGCACATCGCTTCGATCGCCGGCAGGCTGAATCCCTCGTAGAGCGAAGGCACGACGGCGAGTTCGGCCTCGGCGTAGAGCTCGACGATCCGTTCGTCGGACACGCCCGACACGAACTGAATGTGCGGACGAAGTCCGAGTTTGTCGATGAGGTCCATGCTCTTGCCGGGCTTGGGCTTTCCGATGATCGTGAGCGTGACATCGCGCTCGGTGCGCAACTTGGCCATGGCCTCCAGGAGATACGACAAGCCCTTCAACGCGACGTCGGCCGATGCAGTCGTGATGAGTCGGCCCGGCACTCGGGCGACATTGGGCAGGGGCTTGAACAGATCCGGGTCGACGCCGACCGGTACGAGTCGCATGCGGTCGTACGAGACACCCATGTCGCCGTGGATGTCCTTGATGCTGTTCTCGCTGACGACCACGATGCGCGGCATGCGACTGGCCACTCGGCCCTGCATCTTGACGAACGAGTAGAAACGGTTGACACCGAGTTTCTTCCACCAGTTGGGCGCG
>JBEGQB010000095.1:0-7072 GCA_041181165.1 Actinomycetota bacterium | reverse complement strand
TGCGGGCACGATCGAAATTGCCCTCGCGCCGTGTTCTGTTTCGTACTGCGCGGTTCGATGCCATTCCGAAGTTCTCCTTGTAGAGGCGACCTTCGGGATCGCGAAGCGTGTCGGCTGCCGACTCGTATGTTCCGGCCAACCAGGACCCGAACATCACACTGCCGGCACCGGCGGCGAGGGCCAATGCCACGTCACGCGGATACCTGATTCCGCCGTCGGCCCAGACCGACGCGCCGAGACTCGTGGCCGCCCTCGAACACTCGAGAACCGCGGAGAATTGCGGACGACCGACACCGGTCATCATTCGAGTGGTGCACATCGCTCCGGGGCCCACGCCGATCTTCACGATGTCTGCTCCGGCCTCCACGAGATCCTGGGTTCCCTGTGCGGTCACCACATTGCCGGCCACGACGATGGCATCCGGAGCCGCCGAACGAACGGCCCGAACCGCGTCGATCATTCGGGCTTGGTGGCCGTGAGCGGTGTCGACCACGAGAACATCCACCCCCATCGTTTGAAGTTGTTCTGCTTTGCGGCCCGGGTCACCGTTGACACCGATTGCCACCGATGTCAGGAATTCGCCTCGACCATTCAGGGCAGGACGGTAGAGCGTCGATCGAAGTGCACCCTTTCTCGTGATGCATCCGACGAGTTGGCCACCTCCGTCCACTACTGGAGCAGTGGTCAAGCGGTGTCCGGACAAGACGTCGAAAATCTTCTCGAGGTCCGTTCCCTCTTGGATCGTGAGGAGATCCGTCGACATCACATTGTGAAGCTGGGTGAACCGGTCGTACCCGACGGCATCGGCCTCGGTGAATATTCCAAGCGGTCGCTGGTTCGCGTCGACGATCACCACTGCACCGTGCGCACGCTTATGGATCAGGCTGAGCGCCTCGCCAACGGTCTGCGACGGCCCAAGTGTGATCGGCGTGTCGTAGACGTGGTGCCGCGTCTTCACGAAACCGACGACTCCTGCGATCACATCGAGAGGTATGTCCTGTGGCAGGACGACGAGCCCACCTCGTCGGGCGACGGTTTCGGCCATCCGGCGACCGGCAACGGCCGTCATGTTGGAAACCACGACAGGCAGTGTCGTGCCGACCCGGTCGGTCGAGGAGAGGTCGACCTCGAGGCGCGACCCAACCGACGAAAGACTTGGAACCAAGAAGACGTCGTTGTACGTGAGGTCGTATGGCGGCGGAGTGGAATCGATGAAACGCATATCGGGCCTTCGAGAGCGGACTCAGGCTAGGGGCTAGGTTGACCGCCATGGGGAACCCTTCCATCTCGGATCAGCCCCCCGTCGTGCTCGTCCACGGTTGGGGTGGCTCGTTCGCCTCCACCTGGAAGTCGTCCGGATTCGCCGCCCTCCTCGAAGACGCCGGACGCCACGTGATCGGTGTCGACCTCCTCGGCCATGGAGAATCGGAGAAGCCGCATGATGAAGCGGCCTATGCCGATCTGACTGCCGGAGTCCTTGGTCGCATGCCAGACGTGCCATGTGACGCCGTTGGTTTCTCCCTGGGCGCGATGACCCTCCTACGGATCATGATCGATGCGCCACATCGATTGCGGCGAGTCGTCCTGGCCGGTATCGGCCGAAACGTCCTTGAAACTCCCGATCCTCGACAGACAGCCCGGATCGTCGACGCCATCGCGGGTCGAGGCGACCCCGACGACGTTCTGTCCGGCCTGTTCGCGCAGTACGCCCACCAACCGGGAAATGATCCGCTTGCCTTGGCGGCCGTCATGAGTCGAGAACGGCCGCGACCGAGTGATCGCGAACTGGCATCGGTTCCACATCCGACACTCGTCGTGATCGGTGAAAAGGACTTCGCAGGCCCCGGAGAACCACTCGTCGACCGAATAGCGAACGCTTCTTTGGTGACCCTTCGTGGCGTCGATCACTTCGCCACCACCGAGAACTTCGGCTTCTTCGATGCAGCTCTCGATTTCCTGGGAGCCCTACCAGCGTGAACGTTCCCGATGTCGGAACCGATGTCGACAAAGCGGCTGGCATTCTGCACGACGGAGGCTTGGTGGCTCTTCCGACCGAGACCGTGTACGGCCTTGCGGCTGCCATCGACCGACCCGACGCCTTGCGAAGGATCTTCAGCGTGAAGGGACGTCCGATCGACCATCCGTTGATCGTTCACGTCGTCGACGTGAATCAGGCGAGAACCCTCTGTTGTGAATGGCCGTCGCCGGCCGAAAGGCTCTCGTCGACGTTTTGGCCCGGACCACTCACTCTCATCCTTCGTCGATCGGGAGCGGTCCCGGATGAGGTCACCGGTGGACGCGACACTGTGGCCATCCGGTGTCCGTCTCATCCGATGGCTCAATCACTTCTTCGGTTGGTTCGGACTCCCCTTGCGGCACCATCGGCCAATCGTTTCGGTCGCGTGAGTCCGACATGTGCACAGCACGTGGTGGACGATCTCGATGGCGACGTCGATTACGTCCTCGACGGCGACTCTTCGTCGATCGGCGTCGAGTCCACGATCGTCGACTGCACGGTGGAGCCCGTACAAGTCCTGCGACCGGGAGCCATAACCGCTGACCAAATCGAGCGAGTCGTAGGTTCGGCGGCGCCGGCGAGTGGTCCATCACGCGCCTCGGGGATGCTCGAGTCCCACTACGCGCCCCGCTGCAAGATCATCGCGGTCGAGAGTTCCGAGGAGGGAGAGAGGCTCTCGGCGAAGCCGCGTCATCGACTGATCGACACTCGAACTTCGCCAGATGATGCCGCTCGGCGCCTGTACGCGGACCTACGACGATGTGATCAAGAAGGAGTCGAAACGGCAGTGATCGTTCTTCCCGAGCCGCTCGGCATCGGCTTGGCGCTGAGGGATCGAATCATGAAGGCCGCGGCTGGCGCCTGATCGGGCGACTCAGTGGTCGGCGTCGAGTGATAGCTCGTTCACCGCGCTCACCCAGACCGAGCAGAGATCGGTTGCTTCGGTCTCCTCGTCACTGATGATGCTCACCGTCGAGGCACCGGCGTCGGGGACGATTTCGAGGCGACACCATGTGAAGCGAGGAGCCTCGAGTACGACTTCGATCATGTACGGAGGGTCGTCGTCGACGATCTCACCGAGCGTGCGAGCGGCCAGCTGAAGATATTCGAAGGCTTCTGCGGGAAGTCGATCGATCACGAACGACGGTCGGTCGACTGACGAGCCCCGCCACTGCGAGCTGTTCGTCCGAGTTTCGTCCGATTGGTGCGGTGCGAGGAGAACATCGCAAGCCGCGTTGATTCGAGACATCTCGACGGGATCGCCTCCCCGATCGGGGTGAGCATGGAGAGCGAGCCGACGGCGGGCCATTCGTACGAGATCCGACGAAGCGGTGAGTTCGACGCCGAGAAGCCGAGCCGCTTCCTCACGGGACATCATTTCGGCGGCCCGGCCGAAGTGAAGGTGGTTCCAGGAGGATCGACAACCCACGGAGCCGCTTGGTCCCATGCGTCTTCGAAAACCAGCTCGTTGATTGGCCGTCGGCGGACTGGTCCGTGAGCGCCCTTGGGCTTGCCGAGCGTGATGCAGGCTGAAAGCGCCACGTCGTCGGGAATTCCGAGAAGTTGGCGCAATTCGTCGGCGACACCTTGGTGCCACATCGTCAGCGCTCCCCCATAGCCGAGCGCCCGCGCCGCCAGAAGAAGGTTTTGGCAAGCCGGGTACACCGAAGCACCTTCGTAAGGGTTCGGCTCGCGGTATCGCTCGAGACATACCAAGACCACAACGGGAATCGCTTCGAAATTGTCGACGTACTCCTGCATGGCTGCCGCTTGTCGGGACTTCGGACTCGTGCGATCGATTCCTGAGCCGGTGACGTAACCATCGGTCGTGCGCTTGGATTCCCAGCCCTGACGGAAAGCCCGGCCGAGCAACGACTTCGCGGCCAACGCCCGATCGGAATTCCGCAGGACGAGGAACCGGAACGGCTGTCTGTTGGATCCACTGGGGGCCCGGGAGGCCGACCAGAGAATCTGGTTGAGATCCTCGAGAGGAATGGGATCGGATGAATACCGTCGAATCGATCGTGTTGTCGCGATGACGCGAAGCGCATCAAGAACTTCGTCTTGGCTCACTACGGCAAACCTCAACGACCCTTGAAGTCGGCCGGTCGCTTTTCCATGAAGGATGCGACACCCTCCTTGAAATCCTGGGTTCGAAAGAGTGGAAGCAACTGAAGGAACACGTGATGAATGTTCTGTTCGAAAGTCTCGGTCTCGGCGGCCCGCATCATTCGCTTGATCGCTCGGACGGCGAGTGGCGCGTTGGTGGCGATCTCGCTGGCCAGTTGCCGAGTACGTTCTGTCAACTCATCGGGTTCGACGACGTGGTTGACGAGTCCGAGATCGAGACCCTCTCGGGCGGTCAGGGTTCGGCCGGTGAAACAGATCTCCGCTGCTTTGGCGTAGCCGACGATCCTCGGAAGGAGCCAAGTACCCCCGCTCTCGGGGAGAATTCCGCGCTTGGCGAATCCAGGGTTCAATTTGGCTGCCGAACTCGCAAGACGGATGTCGCAACCGAAAGCCAGATCGAGTCCGTAACCCGCAGCGCCGCCATTCAAGGCGCAGATCGTCGGCGTGTCGAGGTTGTGCAGAACCACGGGCGGAGCGGTCCGAAGATCGAACTCCGAACCCATGTCGCCTCCCGTATCGAGAACCCCGAGAGCTTGCTTCTGGCCCATCTGAGCGGCCAGATCGAGACCAGCGCAGAAGGCCTTACCGGCCCCGGTCAGGACGATGCACCGGACCGTCCGGTCACGGTCTGCCCTCAGAAGCTGATCGGACAGCTCGTTCAACATCGTCCCGGAAATGGTGTTCAGGCGCTCCGGAGCATTCAGGGTGATGGTCGCGATGTGATCGCTGACCTCGTAAAGGACTTCTGACATGGGCAAACCGTAACACCGTGACCTGTGTCAAGTGTCAGGCCGTCCGACCGCGCCGGGTCAGAAACCGGCCGGAAACCGTTACCATTGTCCCTTCCAAACCAACGGGGCACCCGCCCCATATCTCCATAGGGGGAGAACAACAATGCAGAAGACCCGCGCACGCCGCGTCGGTGCCCTGCTTCTCGGTCTGGCTCTCGTAGGCGCAGCCTGCGGTGGCGATGACGGAGACAGCACGAGCACCCCGGCTTCCGAGGCTCCCGCCACCGAGGCACCCGCAACCGAGGCTCCGGCCGCCGGTGGGGAACTCGAGGGCATGAAGGGCACCACGCCCAAGGGCGCCGAAGTCAGCGAAGAGTGGCTCCAGAAGGTTTCGGATTACTGGGTTTCGCTCGGTAACGATCCGTTGGAGGACTTCAACTACGCCGGTGAGGCCTACGACGCCGCGATCGTGATCGCGTTGGCGGTAGAGAAGGCTGGCACCGATGGCGCCAAGCATGCGGACGAGATCGTCGGCATCACCAAGGACGGCGAGAAGTGCACGACGTTCGCTGACTGCATGGCCATCATCGCAGCCGGTGGAGACCCGGACTACGACGGCATCTCCGGCCCGCACGAGTTCAACGGAAACGGTGAGCCGCTTCAGGGTTCGTACGCCATGCTCGAGTTCGGTGCGGACAACCGCATCACCGAGGAGTCGAACAACAACCTGATCGACGCCCAGGCTCCGGAGTCGGCCGTTGTCGCTCTCGGCACCACCACCTCGACTCGCGCCGGTGACGGCCAGCTCAAGATCGGTTCGCTCCTTCCCGAGACCGGCAACCTTGCCTTCCTCGGTGCTCCGGAGTACGCCGGCCTCGAGTACGCCATCAGCGAGATCAACGCCGCTGGCGGCGTTCTCGGCAAGGAAGTCCTCTACGTCCAGGGAGACTCGGGAGACACCTCGACCGACATCGCCTCCACGACCGCCGACCGTCTCATCAGCGAGAACGTCGACGCCATCGTCGGAGCCGCTTCGTCCGGTGTGACCCTGACCGTGATCGACAAGATCACCGCCGCTGGAATCACCATGTTCAGCCCGGCCAACACCAGCCCGGCGCTGTCGGACTACGCAGACGACAACCTGTACTTCCGTAACGCTCCGGCGGACGGACTTCAGGGCGCCGTTGTGGCCAACCAGATCGTCGAGGACGGCAACGCTTCGGTGTACATCCTCAACCTCGATGACGCGTACGGCAATGGCATCGCCGCTGTGGTGAAGTCGGTTCTCGAAGCCGCTGGCGTCGAGGTCAAGGGCGTCAAGGCCTACGACCCGGCTGCAGCCTCGTTCGACGCCGAAGTCGCCGAAGTCGTGGCCGCCGATCCGGACGCAGTTGTGCTCGTCTCGTTCGACGAGGGCAGCCGCATCCTTCGCACCGCTGTCGAAAGTGGCATCGGACCGAAGGTGAAGAACTGGTACGGCACCGACGGCAACATGGGTAACGCTCTCGGCGAGAACTTCGACGCCGGTAAGTGATTCCCCGAGTCGTCTGACTCATCGAAGGGCCCCCGGGAAACCGGGGGCCCTTTTCGTTCTCTGGTGGAACCGCTCGTCGCCGTCGGTGAAGATTCTTCACTCGGAGCGAGGTGACGGTTCGAGAGGTCAGCCGCCGGTCGCTTTGGCAAGAGTGCCGAGGTAGAGCTCGATCACGTTCGGATCGGCCAACAGCTCCCTGCCGGTTCCCGTGTACGCATTGCGTCCTTGATCGAGCACGTATCCGCGATTGACGACCTGCAGACATCGCCGAGCGTTCTGCTCGACCATCAGGATCGCCACCCCGGACTGGTTGATCGTTCGGCAGTTGACGAACACCTCGTCCTGCAGGGCCGGTGACAATCCGGCCGAAGGTTCGTCGAGGAGCAGGATCTTGGGCTCCATCATCAGCGCCCTGCCCATCGCAACCATCTGACGCTCACCGCCGGAAAGCGCTCCCGCCCTCTGCAGCGCACGCTCCCCCAGTCGTGGGAACATTGTCACGACGAAGTCATATCGCTCACTGAAGACACTGGGTTTCAAGAAACAACCCATCTCGAGGTTTTCTCGAACCGTCAAGCTCGGGAAAACGTTCTTGGTCTGGGGCACGTATCCGACTCCGAGAGCAACCAGCTCGTGGGCCTTGCGACCAGTGATGTCCTC
>JBEGQB010000094.1:0-7111 GCA_041181165.1 Actinomycetota bacterium | reverse complement strand
GATTCCTCATCATCGGAGGCGGCCCGGCTGGAAACACGGCGGCGACCTTCGCGGCCCGGCTCGGTGCCGAGGTCGTGGTGGTCGAGCGAGAGGTCGTGGGTGGCGCGGCGCATCTTCTCGATTGCATCCCCTCCAAGACGATGATCGCCACCGGCGGTGCCATGACCTTCAGCCGTCGTCTGCATGGCATGGGCCTCGAGGAAGTCGAAACCGAAGTCGACGTGGAGGCGCTCACCGAGCGAATCGAAGCGATCAAATCGCATTTGGGGAACAACACGACCCAGTTGCTCGAGAGTCAGGGCGTGCGCATCGTGCGGGGCTCGGCCCGTTTCTCGTCTGCGCACAGCGTGGAGGTCGAGTCGGCCGATGGCCGGCAGACGATCGAGTTCGACGCCTGCTTGATCGCCACCGGATCCCGACCCCGTATCCCTGATTGGGTCCAACCTGACGGCGAGCGCATCCTGACCACGCGCGACTGCTATCCGCCACGGGTGTTTCCGTCGAGCGTGTGCGTCATCGGTTCCGGGGTGACCGGTGTGGAGTTCGTCCACATGTTCTCGTCGTTCGGCGCCAAGGTGACCCTCGTGGTCAGTCGCCAGCAGGTGCTCCCCGGTAAGGACCCGGAGGTCGCGGCCGTGCTCGAGGACGACTTCCTGCGCCGCGGAGTTTCGCTCCTGAAGGGAGCACGGGCGAAGTCGATCGAGCGCACCACGGACGGTGTGATCGTGAAGTGCGACGACGGGCGTGAGGTCCGAGCGTCACACGCAGTGCTCGCCATCGGTTCGGTCCCCAACAGCGAAAACCTCGAACTCGACAAAGCAGGTATTGCAGTCGACGGCGGTGGCTACATCCCGATCAACCATCACTGCATCACCAACGTGGAGCACATCTACGCGGCCGGAGACGTGAGCGGCAAACTGCCGTTGTCGTCGGTGGCGTCGATGCAGGGGCGCAAGGTCGCCGAACACGTGATGGGTCTGCACACGCGCGAGCATCGTCATCTCGACTACGACAAAGCGGCCTCGGCGATATTCACCGAGCCGGAGATCGCCGATGTGGGCTTGGCCGAAGCCGAAGCCTTCGCCTCCGGACGCAAGATCCGCGTGACCAAGGTTCCGTTCTCGGCCACTCCCAAGGCACTCATCAACAACGATTCGCGCGGATTCGTGAAGATCATCTCCGACCCGGCCACCGGTGTGGTGCTCGGAGGTTCGATCGTCGGCCGCCACGCTGCCGAACTCATCAGTGTGATCGCGCTCGCCGTCACTGCCAACTTGAAAGTCACCGACATCGTGGAGAGCCTGCTGGTGCATCCGGCACTCTCCGAAGCACTCGCGGAGGCCGCCGAATGACCGATTTCCCACCCCCTGCCGAACGTAGTGATCAACTCGCCACGATCGGTCGCCGAGCACTCGCGCAGGTGATCGACGGATTCGTCGTGGGTATTCCGCTCTTCATCGTCACGCTGGCGTGGGGCGGTGATCTCACCGACACCAACAACGACAACCTCATGGCCCTCACCGCGCTGTGGCTCGGAGTGAACCTCTTCTACAACACTGCGATGATCGCCACGCGCGGTGCCACGGTGGGTAAGCGACTGATGAAGATCAAGGTCGTCAATCGTGTCGACGGCTCACCGGTGAGTTGGTCGTATTCGGCGGTGCGGGCGCTCATCCCCGCAGTGGCTGGGCTCATTCCGGTGATCGGATTCGCACTCAACATCGCGGTCTACGTTCGAGCGTTCTTCCATCCGTATCGTCAGGGCTTGCACGATGCGGCGGCCGGCACCATCGTCGTGCGCGCCTGAACCACCCAGACCTTCTCCTACACCGATAGGCCTCGGCCACCTTGTTAGGCTCGACCACGTTCTGATCGGCTCGAGTGAGGGGGGAGTGGCCATGAACCGCTGGTCTTCCCTCTTCGCGCGAACCTCCGCCCGCAACCTGCTGCGCTGGTTGGTGTTCGGTGTTGCACTTCTCGCCGTCGGAGTGAGCTGGAGCCTGGCGTCACCGACCGGATCGAGTCCGGACGACACCTTCCATGTGCCGAGCATCTGGTGCAGCGCCACCGCCGATGATTCCCTGTGCACGGACCTCGGACCATCGGAGCGCGACGGGTATCGCGACGTGGAAGTCCCGATCGCCATCGGCGATCAGATGTCGTGCTACCGCTACAACTACTTCGAGTCGGCCGGTTGTCAGCCCGAGCCCTCGGACGAAAGAGTGGCTGCGCAAGCCAATGACGATCTCTATCCCGACGGCTACTACTGGCTGATGGGGCCGTTGGCATCGGGCAACGTCGCCCAGGCGGTGGCCGAGATCCGAGTCGTCAACTGGATCATCTGCTTCGCGCTCTTGATCGGTTCGATCTGGTTGGCCACCACGGAGATCCGGCGTCTGGCGATCGTGGCCGTGCTGGCGACCTTGGTGCCGCTCTCGGTGTTCTTGTTCGCCTCCACCAATCCGAGCGGCATCGTGATCGCCGCCGTCCCGGCGATCTGGATCGGGTTGTCGTCGGGGCTGCGTCATACGGATCGTCACCGACGACATGCATCATTGGGCCTGGCCGCTTTCGCCACGGTGTTCGCACTCTTCATGCGGGCCGATGCCGGCATCTACATCGTGATCACTCTGGCCACCGTGGTGATCGCCGCGCCACCGACGGTGTCGAAGACATTGCGCAACCGCTTGCTGATCGCCGTCGGTGCGCTGGCCACGATCGGCATCGTGATCGCCGCGATCACGCGTTACCCGGGAGCAGGCATCACCGTCGGCATGCGCGAGGACGATTTCGATCGCACGCTGTCGGGGATCCTCTTCGAGAACCTCCGCTCCGTGTCGCAGCTCTGGACCGGAGCCTTCGGCGACCAACCGCTCGGCTGGCTCGACACCCCGATGCCCCAGATGACGCGCTTCGTGATCACGTCGTTGTTCGTCCTGCTCGTGGTGACGGGCATCGTGAGATCCTCGAACAAGGCGCGGCGCCCGATCTATGTGCTTCTGGCGTCGTTGTTCGTGATTCCGATGTACATGATGGCTCTCGACCGGAGTTTCGTCGGTGAGGGATTCCAAGCGCGGTATTTGCTTCCGCTGCTGCCGGTGTTGGCGATGTGTGCGCAGGAGTGGACCGTGGAAGAACGTTCGTTCCACTCGCGCCGGGTGCTGCTCGCGGGAGTGTGGCTCATCGCCTTGGCTCATACGTTCGCTTTGCACGCGAACATCCGCCGATACGTATCGGGGGTGGAGGTCTACGGATTCGACCTCGACAAGAACCGCGAGTGGTGGTGGGCCTGGGGTCCGTCAGCCAACGGTGTGTGGGCGATCGGCTCGATCGCTTTCCTCGTGGCCGGCCTGGCGCTCTATTGGCCCAAGGATTCGACGATCAGGCAATGACCACGAGGATGTCGCCGCCACCCACGGTGTCGCCGGCCTTCACGCGGACTTCCTTCACGGTGCCCGACTTCTCGGCCTGAATCTGGTTCTCCATCTTCATCGCTTCGAGCACCACGACCGATTGTCCGGCTTCCACCGTGGCCCCGACCTCCACGAGAACCTTGACGATGGTTCCCTGCATCGGAGCCGAGACTTCTCCCGAACCACCGCCGGCCGCTCCGCCCGAACCGGACGCACGCGCTGGCTTCTTGGCGGCTTTGGCACCGCCGGCCGCGACGGCCACGGCCGTTTGTTCGGGCACCCACATGGCCACGTCGAAACGCTTGCCATTGACCTCGACGGTCGTGTTGCGCCGTACGAGTGGTTCGGCGCCGTCTTCGGCAGCCGGGGCCTTCGGGGCTTCCACGCCACTCAGATCGAGAACTTCTTCGACCCACTTCGTCGAGTGCGTCACGGCGGCGAAATCCGGATGGCGCAAGATCGCGATGTCGGCCGGAATCGTGGTGGCCACACCTTCGACCACCATTTCTTCCAGCGCGCGGATCGTACGGGCGATGGCGGTCGGACGATCCTTGCCCCACACGATCAACTTGCCGACCAAGTTGTCGTAGTACTGGCTGATCTCGTCACCGGCTTCGTAACCGGAGTCGAAGCGCACGCCGAATCCATCAGAGGTGGTGAGCTTGGTGATCTTGCCGGGCGAGGGCAGGAACTTGCCGCCGGCCGGGTTCTCGGCGTTGATGCGGATCTCGATGCCATGGCCGTTGCGACGCGCCGCGACTTCGGCTTGGGTCATCGGCAACTTCTCACCACTGGCCACGCGGATCTGCCACTCGACGAGATCGACACCGGTGATCACCTCGGTGACCGGATGCTCCACCTGCAGACGAGTGTTCATCTCGAGGAAGAAGAACTCGCCGTCCTGATAGATGAACTCGACCGTGCCGGCGTTGAAGTAGCCCACGGCCTTGGCGGCCTTCACCGCCGCTTCGCCCATGGCGTCCTCCACACCATCGGGAAGGGCCGGTGCCGGAGCTTCTTCGACGAGTTTCTGATGACGACGTTGTGCGCTGCAGTCGCGTGTGGAGACCCACACGTAGTTGCCGTGCTGGTCGCCCACGAGCTGAACCTCGACGTGGCGCGGCCAGGTGAGGTACTTCTCGACGTAGATCTCGTCGCGGCCGAAGAACGCCTTGGCCTCGCGCTGAGCGCTGTCCATGGCCTCTTGCACGTCGGCGGCGCTGCGCACGACCTTCATGCCTCGACCACCACCGCCGAAGGCGGCCTTGATGGCGATCGGCCATCCGAACTCTTCTCCGAACTTCTGGATCTCGGCGGCCGTCGTGACGAACTCGGTGGTGCCGGGGACGATCGGTGCGCCACCGCGCAACGCGGCCTTGCGGCTCGAGACCTTGTCTCCCATTTCGCGGATGGCATCGCCGGGGGGTCCGATGAAAGCGACGCCCATCTTGGTGATGGCATCGGCGAAGTCGGCGTTCTCGCTGAAGAATCCGTATCCGGGGTGCACGCCGTCGGCGCCACTCTTGCGGATCGCGTCGAGGATGGCCTCGGTGTTGAGATAACTCTCGGCAGCGGTCTGACCCCCCAGGGCGTAGGCCTCATCGGCGAGGCGAACGTGCAGAGCGTTGCGATCGAGCTCGGAGTAGACGGCCACGGTGGCGATGCCCATCTCGCGAGCGGCCCGGATGACCCGGACCGCGATCTCGCCTCGGTTGGCGATCAGGATCTTTGTGAGGGGTTTGGCAGTCACTTTGGAGGGCACGAGTGACAATGTTGGTGCATGGACCCCCTTCACGCCATACCAAGTGAGGTCATCGGTGAATGGACGGTGCATCGGGTCGAGGAGACCGGAAGCACGAATGACGACCTCTGGGCGGCGGCGCAGGCTGGGGCGCCCGATCGGTCGGCCCTCGTGGCCGGCTTCCAGTCGGCCGGCCATGGGCGCCTGGACCGCCGTTGGGATGCCCCACCGGGGGCGAACATGCTGGTCAGCCTGCTTTTCCGGACGATTCCGAGCAACCCCCATGTGCTGACCCACGCCGTGGCTCTGGCCGCCCGATCGGCGGCTGCCTCCGTGGCCCGGGTGAATGCCGAACTGAAGTGGCCCAACGACTTGCTCGTGGACGGGCGCAAGTTGGCCGGCCTGCTCGCGGTGGCCGGACCCTTTGTCGGGGATCGACCGGCGTTCGTGATCATCGGTCTCGGCCTGAACGTGAACTGGGCACCGGACGACGCCGTGAGCCTCGGCAGTGCGAGTGGCCGAGGTCCGCACGAGGTCGATGAAGTACTGCGCGCATTTCTCGGTGCGCTCGACCGATTGCTCGAATCATCGGAGAGTCAGATCAACGACGTCTACCGACGACATCTCTCCACTCTGCGTCGTGAGGTGCGCATCGAGTTGCCCGATGGCGAGACCATCGAGGGTCGCGCCCTCGACGTGGAATCCGATGGTCGACTCGTGGTGCTCGATCGCTGTGGTGTGACACGTCGGCTCGCGGTTGGCGACATCGTGCACGTGCGGACAACTAACTTCGACGCATGACCGACGAGCGACCCGAGGTCGAGCGCGCCCGCCGTCCGGCCCGTCGTCGTATTGCGCCCTTCGTCAACTTTCCGGTGCTCGCCGGAGTGTTCGTCGTGCTGTCCGCCGTGGGGCTCGTGGTGGCGACCAATCAGCAGGAGGGCAACGTCGAGCGAGTGGGCGAACTCTCCGGGGTACTGGCCGATTCACAAGGGCCTTTCGTGAACTATCTCCTGGTGGGAAGTGACACCCGGGAAGGGGCTGATCCGAACAGCCCGGATTTCGGTGGTATCGGATTGGCCAATGAAACCGGGGGTCATCGCAGCGACACGCTCATGATCCTGCACGTCGACAACGAGCGCAAGACGGCATCGATCATGTCGGTGCCCAGAGACCTGTGGGTTGCGATTCCCGGTTTCGGCGAGGATCGCATCAATCGTTCGTACACGTTCGGCCCCGACGTGCTCGTGCAAACGGTACAGACGGCGCTCGGTGTACCGATCAACCACTACATCGAGGTCGATTTCAATTCTTTCAAGAACATCGTCGGTGCACTCGGCGGAGTGGACATCTGCTTCGAGTATCCGACCCGCGACATCAACACCGGACTCAACGTCCCGAACCCCGGTTGCTACACGCTCGATTCACTTCAAGCGCTGGCCTATGCGCGCAGTCGCTACTACGAAACCTTCCAGGACGGTGAGTGGAAGGTCGACGGTCGCGCCGACCTCGGACGAGTGGAGCGCCAACAGACCTTCCTCCAGTCGGCGGTGAGAAAAGCCGCCGAGCAGATGTCGGCCAATCCGCTGCGGGCGAGCGAACTCATCAATGCCGCAGTGAGTTCGCTGCGCGTCGACCCGGGCACGGATCTCATGGAGACCGCCGATTACCTCCGACCGCTGGCCAACGGCGGACTTCTGCGCTATTCGCTCCCCGTCGTGCCCGAGGAGATCGACGGCAAGTCGGTGCTGGCTCTGGGCGCGGACGCGCCGGCGATCCTGCGTTATTTCGCCGGTCTCGACGAGCCACCTCCCGCCTGATGGGTCGGACGACTGGCAGAATGTGACCGGTCGTCCGATCATGCGTACGACGAATCGCCCATCATGAAAGCCCTCATCCTCGCCGGCGGAGCCGGGACTCGCCTGCGGCCGATCACGCACACGAGCGCGAAGCAGCT
>JBEGQB010000093.1:0-7224 GCA_041181165.1 Actinomycetota bacterium | reverse complement strand
CGGGTAGAGCTGCCAGCGCTCGTTCGAGCACCGGCAAGGCGATTCGCGAGCCGCCATAGGAAAGCGATCGAAGTGACGGCGGCGGCTCTTCACCTTCTCCGATGGCATCGACGATACGGGCCAACATTGTCGGCACCACCATGGCGTGCGTGATGGACGACCGATGCGCCGTCCTGAGCCACGCGTCAGCGGTGAAATTCTCCAAGTAGACGAGGCGGCGTCCGGCGAAGAGATTCGAGAGAAGGTTCGCCATTCCGGCCACGTGGTACGGCGGAACACTGATGAGAACCGCTTCGTCCTCGTCGGCGCTCGCATATTCCACTGCTCCAAGGAGATACGCCATCAGATGACGATGACGAAGGAGTGCCGCTTTGGGTTCGGCGGTCGTGCCCGACGTGTAAAGGATGATCGCGACGTCGTCGTCATCGTCGGCACCGACCTCCTGTGGTAACGCGCTGCCAACCTCGCCGAGCCAGTCTTCGAACTCGGTGGCCAGAACGCCTTGCGCGCGCAGCCGCGCGGCGGTTCGTTCATCCGATATCACGAGAGGTCGTTCGACCCGACCGATCAATGAGACGAGCTGCGAATCTTCGAGGCGATAGTTCACCGGGACGAACGGAACTCCGGCCCACGCGCACGACAACACCAGGACCGGCAGCATCGGATGGTTCTCGCCGGCGTAGACGACCGACGCATTGTTTCGGACCGACGTCGCACCCCGGCGGGCCAACTCGGCGAGTTCGGCGCCGTTCAGTGTTTCTTGCGCATCACCGACCAGAGCCCGTTCGGCCAGACCGGATTCGATCATCTCGACCAGCGAACTCAGGTGCATGCATTCACCCGGTCAGTACGGATCGACGGCCGGAGAGACTTCGTCTCCCTTCATGCGGGTACGCGCCGACTGCCCGCGCTTGGCCGCCGGAACAACACCAGTGACGGCCGCCAGACCGAACGTCGGCATATTGCCGTACACCGTCTCGACACGATCGTCGTTCAGCACCACGGTTTCGTGAAAGATACCGACCGAACCGTTGTCGCGGATCTTCTTGTTGAAAGCTCGCCAAGCCGGAAGGTGCGAGCGATCGGAGGCACGCGAATAGGCCTCGAGCTTCTCGAATGACTCCCAGTACTGCCAGACGAGAATCGTCCGACCCGACAAGAACGTTCTCGGAGTTCCGACCAGCCCCACGTCGCGGTTCTTCATCAACTCGGCGAGCATCCGGGGCATCGAAGCGAAAACCGGCAACCATTTCCACCATCGCCAGACCTGATTGATTCGCATACCGATGAGGAAGAGCACCTTGCCATCAGCCCCAGCGTCGGCCGAATACCGGCCCTTGTTGATCCTCGCCATCGCATCAATGTAGTTGGCGTCGATGGCGGACCATTTACGAACCAATAGAGATGTCACTACTCGACGTCGCCGCAACGTCGGGACGTTTTCGGCCCGCAATCTCTCGGGCAACCGACCACGCTCCACGACATGAAGAGCAAGAACAGATACCTCATGGTCGGCGTCGTCGTCGCCGGTCTTCTCACCCCTCTCGGCACATGGAGCAGTGGCGTTCTCGCAACCAGCAATCCGCCCGACACCACCCCGGGTGGTCCACCCGACTCCACGCACGGTGGTCCGCCCGAATCCACACCCGGAAACGGAAGTCAGGCCGAGTCGACGATCGTCGTCGTCGGAACCGACGGGCCCGACACCGGCTATCCGCCCGGATTCGACGTGGTCGTCGAACGCATCAATACTTCGGGCGCGCCAGACGCTGTGAAACAGCGAATCATTCAGCGGATCGAGGTTCTGAAGAACAAGGCGGTCGCGTCGCCCCCGAGTCTCGGTGCGCTCGGTGCTCTGCTCGGTCAAACGATTTCCGACAGTCCCTTGAGGGATCAAATTCGTGAACAACTACGCCTCAGACTTCGACAGTTCGACCGTCTCATGCAATCCGACGACTTGGACCGGGCCCGAGATGAAGTGCGGCAGATCATCAGCCGCTACCGCAAAGAGACATTCCAACTCGTTCAGGAGCGGGTGCACACGCGTCTCGACGGTCTGATCGCCCGCCTCCCCGAGCTTCCCGAATCGATCGACACCGAAGCCTGGCGTGAAACCTTCGTGCGACTTCGCAATGACGTACTCGGGGCATCCGATCTCGCCGAAATGCGAGACGTCGTCGTCGAGGTCCGGGCAGCACTCGGTGACCTCCGCCGGGAAATCAAGGAAAGTTGAGGAAGACCGAAATGAGAATTCGTCACACTGCACTGGTTGCTTTGACACCGTTCGCCCTCTTGGCCATGGGCGCATGTTCGGACGATGAGGGATCGAAGACCCCCACCGACGTGGACCATGACGCCAAGACCTTGGAGGCCGAGGTCGACGACATGTTGGCGGAAATCGACGAGGTCGACACCATCGACTCGGTCGCCAGCGGAATCCTGTCGGACTGACTTTCTCCTACGCCGTCCTCGAGACGGTTCAGAGGTTGTAGCGGTACACGTTCGTCTCGCGGAGTTCGAAGCCGAGTCGCTGATACAGGCGATTGGCGGCTTCACGCGACGGACGTGATGTCAGGTCGACGGTGATCGCTCCGTTGTCCTTGGCGTAGCGAAGGGCTTCTCGGTTGAGTGCTTCGCCGACTCCGTGGCCACGGGCCGATTCGTCGACCACGACGTCCTCGATCCACGCGCGCACACCAGTAGGGATACGGAACATCGCAAGGGTCAGCGAGCCGACGATGTGCCCATGCAACCGGGCCACGAACAGCGTCGATGCGCGATCGGCGGCGATCTCTTCGAGTTCGGCCCTCGTCGGGGCCGGATTCGACGACGACAGCTGAGGGATCAAACGCTCGAATGCCGCGACGACCTCGTCGTCGATCACCTCGCAAATGGAAACCTCGACACCCACTTCGACCTCCGGTCGCTCGATGAACATCCTACGGTGACGGTGTCGTACCGTTGCCTCATGACGACGGATGCACTCTCGGCGAAGGCTCGAGTACTCGGAGGAGCACTCGAGCCGTTCGTTGGACAGGTCTACTTCTCCCCCGAATGCCATCGAAACTACGCAGCACTCGGATTCGATCCGAGTCCGGGTGAGATGAACGGTGTCGCCCTTCCGGAGGGAATCTCCTACTTCACGAGTCGCGGATCGCTGATGGGCCAGGTCCCCGGCGAACTCGTCGCGGCGGCTTTCGCAGTTTTCAACCCGGTGATCGTGGTGCCATCGGTGACCGCTGGTTGGAAGATCACCGACGCGACAACGATCTGTGCGGCCCGTCGCGACGGTGCCGTCGGCCAACTCGAACGCATCATCGGTGCGAAACCAGGCGGGGTCGGCAGCATTCGACCAATACTCGAACGAGCAGTTGCAGTCCTGAGACCGGAAGGTCGAGCACTCTTCGCCGGAACTCTGTCGCAGAGCGTCCCCGCAACGGACCTCGGAGCTTGTTGGCATTTCGGTGACATGTTGCGCGAGTACCGAGGCGACTCGCACACGGCCGCGTGGATCGCCGCCGGACTCGATGCCACCGAGATCGGCTTGCTCACCGAATTGTTCTGGGGGCTCCCACTCAAGTCGTACAGCCGTACCCGCGGTTGGAGCGAAGACGACTACGCAGCAGCCATCGATCGACTGCAATCACGAGGGCTGATCGCCGACGGAGGATTCACCACCAAGGGCCGCGATCTCCGGGAGGCCGTCGAAGTCCACACCGACGAACAGATGCGAACGACCATCGCCGCCATCGGCGACGATTTCGATCGACTCGTCGAAGTGCTCGGAACCTGGAGTCGCGCCGTCCAAGCGATGAAGGGCTACCCGGCCTCGGGTCCGCACGAGTTGGCCGAGGCGGCATCCCGCCGATGACCGATCTCGCGATCATCAACGCCACCATCCTTCCGATGGGTGGACGGTCACGTATCGACAACGGAGTCGTCACGATCACCGGTAACTCGATCACAGCAGTCGGTCCGGCCTCCGAAGTGACCGCAGCCGGAGCGAAGAAGATCATCGATGCCCACGGCGAAGTGGTGATGCCCGGCTTTTCCAACTCGCACACCCATATCGCGTCGAACCTCTTGCTCCGAGGGCTCCTCGAAGACGTACTCCTTTTCGAGTGGCTCCAGACCATGTGGCAACTGAAGAAGAACTTCGACCACGAAACCCTTTACTGGGCGAGCCTGTGCGGGTTGCTCGAGATGACCAAGGCGGGCATCACCTCGTTCAATGAACACTTCGATGCCTACGCAGTGGAACCCGAGATCGAAGCGCTCGAGCGAATCCCCCTCCGCGCGACACTCGGCCACGGTTTCGCCGACCGTGGTCTCTACGAATCGATCACCGAGAAGTCCTGGAGGACCCTCGAGAACTTCGGTGACATCGTCTCGGCACACCACCGGACACATGACGACATGCTGTGGATGGCACTCTCACCTCACGCCGTGTATTCGTGCGGTGCCGAGATGTGGCATCTGGTCCGTGCCGTGGCCGACGAGTACCACGTGCCGATCCACACGCATCTCTCCGAGGGAATGCAAGAGGTGCGATATTGCCTCGATACCTACGGGCTTCGACCCACCCAATGGCTTCACTCGCTCGGATTCCTGGGGCCCGACGTCACAGCGGCACATTGCTCGCAACTCGATGCCACCGATATTCGTCTCATCGCCGAAACCGGAACCAAGATCGCTCACTGCCCGATCTGCAACGCCAAGCTCGGTTCGGGGACGATGCCGTTGCGCGATGTGATGAACGCCGGCATCACCGTCGGGCTGGCCACCGACGGACCCGCGAGTCACAACTCGAGTGATCTGTTCGAGGAGATGAAATTCGCCGGCCTGATCCACAAGACCAATACGGGTGACGTCGAATTTCTCAAGATCGGCCAATTGCTCGAACTCACCACGTGTGAGGGGGCCAAGGCCATGAATCGACCCGACACCGGTCAACTGGCGCCGGGTTTCAAGGCCGATGTGATCGTGGTGCGTCTCGATACGGCTCACTCCCAGCCGGTTTACGATCCATTGGCGGCTCTCGTCTACTCGGCCCGGGCCGACGACGTGCAGCACACCATCGTGAACGGACGCCTCTTGATGGAGGACCGTCAGGTTCTCGGGGTCGACGAAGACGAGATCAGAGCCCGATTCCACGAAAAGGCCCATGCACTCAAGAAAAGAAGTCTCGGCTGAGTCCATGGTCGCACCGAGCCAAGCGACATACTGACGACATGATCCTCTCCGAACTGACCGTCCAGCGCGACGACTTCACCCGGGCAACCGGCTGGGAACCCAAGCCCGAAGGAATGTGTCGCGGAGAGATCTGCGTTCCGGCTCCCGGCGCCCTCGATGGTTCGATCGTCAAGGTCGACGTCGCAGCCGAGAAACTCGGTATGCCTCTCGTCCGTGACGACGACCACGGAGTCTGGTCACTCGGTCCGGCAACTCTGGGTGGGCACGCACTCGCCACCGCACAGGCGGCCGATCCCGAACTCACGAACTTCGACGGCTCGCCTTTCCGACTCTCGTCTCTGCGCGGCCGCAAAGTGGTGTTCGTCGCTTGGGCGAGTTATTGAGGCTGTCGATCGAGTCTGCCCGGGTGGCAGGCGCTGCACACCGAAATCGAATCACTCGGCGCAACCGTGGTGACCGTGGCCCTCGACGTGAACCCCGAGCACGCGCGTCCTTGGAGTGAAGCCGCTGCGCCGACACATCCCTGTGTCGTCGATTCGACCCATGTCACTGGTCAGATGTTCGGTTTCACCAACATTCCCATGGCCGTCTGGATCGACGAGGACGGCAATCTGGTCCGACCAGCCGAAGGTGCCTCGATCGAACGAAGCCCGCTTCGTGACATGGAGATTCCCGAAGGACTTCCCGAACGACTCGATGCCATGTACCGCGCGGTCAAGGCGATTCCCGATGATGCCGAGGCGTATCGCGCCGCGATACTCGACTGGGTGCGCCATGGATCGGCGTCGCAGTTCGCTCTCACTTCCGACGAAGTCGTGGAACGCAGTCAACCGCGTTCGATCGACGAAGCCCGAGCCGCCGCATGCTTCGAACTCGGCGAACACCTGCGTCGCGCCGTGGGCCACGACGCGGCAATCAAGTGGTGGCGAGAGGCGCACCGCCTGCACCCGTTGAACCTCACCTACAAACGACAGGCCTGGACGCTCGTCACGACCGCGCCCGACGCCACCGAGAACGACCTCATGCAGGGTCCGAACGACGTTTACGAGAGCAACCTCCTCGATGACGTTCTGGGTGCTGGTGGATTCGGAGCCTTCATCGTTCGGCCACAACTCTGACGCGGTAGCGTGTCGGCAATGGCTGATCTCGAACACGTTCGGTGGATTCGCAGGCCCGAACTCCGCCGCCCGTACGTGATCGCCGCATTCACCGGTTGGAACGACGCCGCCGACGCAGCGAGTGGCGCAGTCCGACATCTCGTCGAGACGATGGACGCGACGCCGCTCGCGGAAATCGACCCCGAGGCCTTCACCAACTTCGAAGTCATACGTCCTCATGTGCGTCTCTCCGACGGAGGGCAACGGCACATCGTCTGGCCGACCGTCAGCCTCTGGACGGCGAGCACACCCGAACGCGATCTCATCCTCGTACTCGGCCCCGAGCCTTCGATGCAATGGAAGGTTTTCTGCAACCAGATCCTCGGAGTTGCGCTGGCCCACAAAGCTGCGGCCGTCGTCACGATCGGCGCGCTCCTGGCCGATGTCGCCCATCGCCGCCCGACTCAGATCCTCGGTACCGCGTCCGATCAGGGAATGATCGACCGCTTCGACCTCCGCCGCAGTTCGTACGAAGGGCCCACCGGTATCACGAGCGTCCTGGGGGACGCTTTCTCTCGCGCGAGCATTCCCAACATCGCTTTGTGGGCGGCCGTGCCCACCTACGCATCGCAGATCACTTCACCCAAGGCCGCTCTCGCGCTCGTCGAACGCTTGGGCGAGATCCTCGACGCCGAACTCCCCTCTCTGCCGCTGGCCGAACTCGTCGAGCAATACGAGGAGCAGATCGACGAGATGATCAGTCAGGACGATTCACTCACCCGATACTTGGAGCGCATAGAGAATCTCGACGATGAGGACGACGAGTACGAGTTCGACGATGACGACGACCAAGTCGAACTGGCCATCGAGGATGAAGACAACTCGCTGCCTCTTGACGATCGACCACGCGACGACACGCCTCTTCCCGATGGTC
>JBEGQB010000092.1:0-7230 GCA_041181165.1 Actinomycetota bacterium | reverse complement strand
GTCGCCACCAATTGCGGCCAGATCAAGACCGGCGCGCCGGCGCGCAGTGATCGAGTCGCGAAGTACAACCAGTTGCTCCGCATCGAGGAGGAACTGGGCGAGGCCGCGGCATTCCGCGGTCGGGCCGCTCTGGCTCCTTTGCGCTGAGAGTTCGCGCTCCCTTACGCCGTCGGTGTCTGGCGACGATCGACTGCCACCCACTCACCGGCCGAAGTCGGCAGAATAAGGACATGGCGCGCCAGAAAAAGAGATCCACTCGCGTTCGGCGCGCCGCCAAGCCTCGCTCCGATCGACTGGTCCCGCGGTTCATCGGACGCATCGCTCTCGTCATCGGCGCCTTCGTGATCGTCGGATCGCTCGCCAACTCGTTCCTCGTCCTCCCCGTTCAGTCGTGGTTCGGACAACGCGCCGAGATCGGTGATCGCCAGGAAGAACTCGACGCACTCAAGGAAGCCACCGACCGACTCCAGACCGAGGTCGATCGCCTGAACACCCCCGAGGGCGTACAGCAGGCCGCCCGTGAAGAGCTCGGTTTCGTGATGACCGGCGAAGACCGGCGGGTGGTCGTGGGCGATGTGGACGCTCCACTCGACCTGCCCTCGGGCTGGCCCTACGACATGGTCGAGCAGATCGTGCACGCCCGGGAGATCGAAGCCGCTCAGGACTCCCCCGGCGACGAAACAGCGACCGAGCCCGCGACGCAGTACGTGCCGGTTTCCAACCCCTGAGTGGGTTACCGGGCCGAAGAGTGACGGGCGGCCCGGCCCGACCGTGACGACCCATCGGACCGAGGACTAAGGTCGCCCATGTCGGGAGCCGTTCCCGGCGAGTCGATCGATCGTCCGACGGGGGTCTGTTGTGGCTGGTGGAAGCATTCTCGGTAACCGTGTTCTTCGTAAGGAGGACCCGAAGTTCCTGACGAGCGGCGGCGAATACGTCGACGACATGCTCGATGAACCGCTGTTGTCGGGTTCGGCCCACGTCGTGTACGTGCGCTCGAGTGTCGCCCACGGTCGGATCGTCTCGATCGACACGAGTGACGCGGCCTCGATGCCCGGCGTACTCGGTGTTTACACCGCTGAATCGCTCGGACTCGCGCCGGTTCCGGCGCAGTTCAATCCGATGGTCGCCCGCACTCTCCTCGCCAGTGACAAGGTCCGCTACGTCGGTGAGCCGGTAGCAGCCATCGTGGCCGAGACGCGCGAGCAGGGAACCGACGCCGCCGAGGCAGTCCTCGTCGACATCGAACCACTCGATGCATTGATCGACCTCGAGCAGGCCATGGCTTCGTCGACCCTGATCTACGACTCCGCCGGAAGCAACGTGGTGTTCGACACGACGGTTCTCGGCATGCCGGAGAACACCGGCGATGATTTCTTCAAGGACTGTGAAGTCGTTGCCTCCGGGCGTTTCCTCAACCAGCGCGTCGCTCCGTGCCCGCTCGAAGTGCGCGGTGCCGCAGCCGCCTGGGGACCCGATGGTCGGTTGAACCAGTGGCTCTCCACGCAGCACGCTCAGGGTGCGGTCGCTCCGCTCGCCGCAGCCAATGGAGTGGAGCCCGAGAAGATCCGCGTGCGCACTCCCGACGTGGGTGGCGGATTCGGTGCCAAGATCGGCACCTACGCCGAAGAGTTGCTATTGGGTGTGTTCGCGAAGAAGCACGGGCGTCCGATGCGTTGGCGCGAGACCCGCAGCGAGTCGATGGTCGCCCTCGGTCACGGTCGTGCGCAGTTGCAGTACGTGAAGATCGGCGGCAAGAAGGACGGCACCGTCACCCACTACCAGTTGTGGGCCATCCAGGACTGCGGTGGTTTCGCCGACATGGGCACGATCCTCGCTCCGTTCATGACCCGACCGATGTCGAGCGGCGTGTATGCGATCCCGAACATCGAGTGTCGGACCACATCGGTCGTCACCAACACCACGCCGACCGTTGCCTACCGTGGCGCTGGACGCCCCGAGGCCACGGCGGCCGTCGAACGAGCCATGGACCTCTGGGCCCTCGAACTCGGAATGGACCCGGCCGATGTCCGTCGCAAGAACCTGATTCCCAAGTTCCTCGAGCCCCACACCACGGCGGTCGGCCAGACGTACGACGTCGGTGACTACGCGACCGCCCTCGACAAGGCTCTCGCTGCGGCCGACTACAAGTCGTTGCGCGCCGAGCAGGCCAAGCGTCGGGCCAGTGGCGACGTCAAGCAGCTCGGTATCGGCGTGAGCGTGTACGTCGAGATCACCGGCGGAGTCGGCAACGGCGAGTCGGCCAAGGTGGAGGTCCTCGAAGACGGAAGGGCCATCGTCTACACCGGAACCTCACCGCACGGTCAGGGCCACGACACCGCGTGGTCGATGCTCGTGCAGGAGCAGACCGGCATCCCGATGAACAAGATCGAACTCGTCTGGGGTGACACCGATCTCGTTCCGATCGGTACCGGCACCATGGGTTCGCGCTCGCTTCAGCAGGGTGGCAACGCGGTGTTCCAGGTCGCCGGAACTCTGGCCGAGAAAGCCAAGTCGGTGGCGGCTCGACTTCTCGAGGCCAACGAAGCCGACGTCGTACTCGACAAGGAACGTGGTGCATTCCACGTGGCCGGAACCCCCGCCGTCACCAAGTCGTGGGCCGATCTCGCGGTGGCCGAGAAGGCCAACGGCGGACTCTCGCACAACGACGTGATCAACGTGTCGGGTGCGACGTTCCCCTTCGGGGCACACGTGGCGGTCGTCGAAGTCGACACCGAGACCGGTCAGGTGAAGCACCTGCGTCAGGTCGCCTGCGACGATGCTGGCAAGGTGTTGAACCCCATGCTGCTCGATGGTCAGATCCACGGCGGTATCGCCCAAGGCGTGGCGCAAGCCCTCTACGAAGAAGTGCTCTACGACGCCGACGGCAACCCCACCACCTCGAACCTCGCCGACTACGGATTCCCCTCGGCGGCCGAGTTGCCCAGTGTCGAAGTCGTGCACATGGAGACCCCGACACCGATCAATGCGATCGGCGCGAAGGGAATCGGCGAATCGGGCACCATCGGCTCCACACCGGCTGTTCAGTCGGCCGTGATCGATGCTGTTTCTCACCTCGGTGTGAAGCACATCGAAATGCCCTGCACCGCTCAGCGCGTGTGGTCGGCCATCCAAGCCGCCAAGTAAGACGCTCGACGTCACGCACACATCCCCACAGGTGTACCTGGCTGTCAGGCATGGGTGATGCGAGGTCGCCGGACCTTTGGTTGTAGCGTGCAACCATATGACTTCGGCCCCCATCATCGCCCGCGGCCTCGTTCGCCACTTCGGTTCGGGTGACAACACGGTCCGCGCCGTCGATGGCGTCGACCTCCAGGTCAACCAGGGTGAGATCTTCGGCTTCCTCGGGCCCAACGGCGCCGGAAAGAGCACGACGGTCCGCGTTCTGACCACGCTGTTGAAGCCGTCGGCCGGTTCGGCCACCGTGGCCGGCTTCGATGTGGCGTCGCAAGCCGATCAGGTTCGCCGTTCGATCGGTGTGGCTCTTCAGGACGCAGCGATCGATCCACTCATGACCGGACGCGAACTTCTCGATCTCCAGAGTGTGCTGTACGGAATCCCCCGCGATCGCGCTCAAAAACGCGGTGAAGAACTCCTCGAACGAGTCGGGCTCACGGCGGCGGCCGATCGCCGAGTCGGAACGTATTCCGGTGGCATGCGACGTCGTCTCGACCTCGCGTTGTCGCTCGTGCACGAACCATCGGTGCTCTTCCTCGACGAGCCGACGACCGGACTCGATCCGATGAGTCGTCTCACGCTGTGGGAGGAGGTCCGCCGATTGAACCGTGAAGGCACCACGGTTCTTCTCACCACGCAGTATCTCGAAGAAGCCGATCAACTCGCCGATCGCATCGCCATCATCGATCACGGCAAGATCGTGCGCGAAGGAGTTCCGCGCGATCTGAAGTCGGCTGTCGGTGCACCCACGCTCCTCATCGACGTCGATGCGTCGCACACCGAGACGGCCCGATCGGTCCTGGCTCGATTCGGCGACTTGCGCCCGACCTCGGAGGGAACCCTCGGCGTCGGACTCACCCAGGGAGCCGAAGCGGTGGCCGGGGTGATCCGCTCACTCGACGAAGCAGGCGTGCACGTTCGTCATCTCGAACTCAACGAACCGAGCCTCGACGACGTCTTCGCCGAAGCGACCGGATATCGACTCGAAGGCGCGGAGTCCAAGGCTGAAGCTCCTCCGGCCGGTGGACGTCGAGGTCCACGATGACGGCGGTCGCCCATGTGGCTCCGCCACGCTCGTTGACAACGGCGATACATCACACGTTTCGCCTCATGCAGCGAAGCGTTCTCGGTCGCTTGCGCCAGCCAGCGGCGTTGGCTCCGTCGTTCATCTTCCCGCTCTTCTTCGCCGCCCTTGGTTCGGCGAGTTTCCAGCGCATGTCGAAGTTGCCCGACTTTCCGGCGACGTCGTTTCTCAACTACACCGCGGCCGGCGCCATCGTTCAGGGAGTGTTGTTCGCGGCGACGTCGTCGGCCGGTGATCTCGCAACCGATATCGAACAAGGATTCTTCGAACGACTGCTCGTCTCACCCGTGACCCGCACCGCCATCGTGATCGGTCGACTCGGCAGCGCAATGGTGGTCGCCGTTGCGCAGGTGTTCGTCTTCCTCGGCATCTTCATGGCATTCGGTGCGCGCATCGAAACAGGGATCGTCGGCTTCATCGGTCTCACCGTGAGCGGAGCCCTGCTCGCCCTGACCATGAGCGGCCTCATGTCGGGAATCGCCATCCGATCCGGAAGTCCCGAGGTCGTCCAGGGCTCTTTTCCGATGGTCTTCGCCCTTCTCTTCTTGTCGTCTTCGTTCTTCCCTCGTCAGTACATGACCGGCTGGTACAAGACGGTCGCTTCGTGGAACCCGATGTCGCACGTCGTGGAGGGAATGCAGGGCTTCATGAATCAACCACTCGACGTCGACATGTTCCTTCGGGCGTGGCTCATTCCGCTCGGCATCTCGATCGTGAGCATCATGTTCGGTCTGCGCGCCCTCTCCAACCGGCTGGCCGCCCAATGAGCACGACCATCGTCTCCCACGGTGGCAAGCCACTCTCGGTGGCCGGCGCGCTGGTACGCCGGACACTGCTTCGCGTCCGTCGCATGCCGGCGGCGTTCATCCCCTCGATCGTGATGCCGGTGTTCCAACTCATCGCCTTCAGTGGTGCCTTCGGTGCCGCGGTTCGTCTGGCCGGTGTGAAGAACGCCATGGACTGGTACGTGCCACTCAACGCCGTGCAGGGCGCCAGCTTCGGCGCGATGGGTGTCAGTTTCGGACTCATCAACGACATGCAAACGGGGTTCTTCGATCGCCTGCTGATGGCTCCCACCAAGAGATGGGCGCTGATCGTCGGACCCATGGCCGGATCGATTGCCCGGGCGGCTCTGCCGGTCGCCCTCGTCATCCTCATCGGATTCGCCGGTGGAATGAACGTGCCCGGCGGACCGCTCGCCATCCTGTTCGTCGTGGTCGCCGCCACCGGTATTGCGCTCGTAGCGTCGGCGTTCGCTCTCGGTCTCACCTACCGGATGCGCAACATGGGTGCAGCCACTCTCACCCAATTCGCCATCTTCTTCACGATTTTCCTCTCGACCTCACAGGTTCCTTTGTCGAACATGGCCGGCTGGTTGCACGCCGTGGCGCGAGTGAACCCGATGACGAATGTTCTGCGCCTGGCGCGCCAAGGTCTCCTCGGCGACGTCACCTGGGACGGAACATGGGGTGGATTGCTGGCGCTGGCCGTCATGCTGCTGGCATCGGGCTGGTTCGCTCTGAGCGGTCTCAAGTCGCTCGAGAAATGACCTCGGCTCCGGCCGGCAACTGATCCAGAAGAGCGTCGGACACCCAACAGCGTCGGATGTGCAGGGTCGAACCGATCCGCAGCACTCGCTTGGGTTCGTCGATTCCCCGGCCGCACATCGACAGCGCAGCCTTCAGACACGATTCCTCGTCGGCGAGCACCATCGGCATGCGCGACCTTCGAACTCCTGACGGACCGGCCGTGAAGCAATTGACATAGGTCTTGTGCCAGTCGATCTTCTCGGCGAGCCGCACGGGGATGAAATCGGCGAGTCCGATGCCGAGCAGGTTTCCACCCGATACATCGGTGATGTCGAGGAGCACGATCGTCGAAATGTCGGGCGTGGTCGGATCGTCCAGACCGTGCACCCAGAAACGTCCGGTCACGTTCGGATCGATACCAGTGCCCGAGATGTCCTTGCCGGCGCGCTCGACCACGAGAACATCGATCTCGTCGAAGGGCAGCGCGGGGACGAGACCGCGCGCCATCTCCGTCAGTTCGATCTCGGCCGGCCCGCCGACATCGGATGCGGTCAGCCCAGCCACGCGCACGACGTTTCCGGTCGCCGACTCCACCGAGGCGATACCTCCGAGGAGTCGGCCGGTGGCGCGGAGTGCATCGATGCCGTCGAGGATTCGCCGACGCATCTCGACCGGACCACACGAGTGCACTTGGGCCGCGCCCGGCTGCTTGCCGAATCCGACCACCGCCATCTTCGTGCATCCGCTCTCGATCGGCCCTTTGAAACACGTGTGCGGCTTGATGCGGTTCACCGGAAGAATGCGGTCGGCGGCGGCGGCGAACGTGTCGAGGTAAATCGGCATGCCCGCCGCGGTGCGGGTCACCTCGACGACATCCATCGTGGCTCGGATCTCCGCTCCGACGGCTTCTTCGGTCATGCCGAGCGAACGAAGCATGTCGAGTTGCCCGGCCGCCGTGGCTCCGCCGTGACTTCCCATGGCCGGCACTACGAAGGGTTCGGCCCCGAGATCCCGCAGACCGAGAACAGTGCCGCGCAGCATTTCCACGCGTTGTGAGAGGCCGCGACTTCCACCACCGACCGCGACCGACATACCCGGGGTGACATCGGCTCGCAGCACTCGCACGACTTCGCGTCGAGTGATGTCCACCACGTCACCGACCGGCTCGGGATCGGGAACCGCCAGTCGGACTTCGTGGAGTTGCGGGATCTCGAGTCGGGAATCGAAGGGAAGCGTGATGCCCTCGCTCAGTTGTCGCCAAGGCGACTGGTGGGCACTCATTCCCTCATCGTGCCAGACGGCGTTCACCGGAGCGAGAGGTGGCCCGGTCGAGCCTCCAGCTCGATTCGGCTATGGTCGCCCGGGGGACGAGCATGACGACTTACGCCAATGGAAGACGCGTCGTGGACATCGACGCTC
>JBEGQB010000091.1:0-7242 GCA_041181165.1 Actinomycetota bacterium | reverse complement strand
GTTGGCGACCATCGCCGCCGTCACGGCGACATTCGTGCGAGTGGTCGCCCCGCGCAAAGCAGGTTCGGCGGCCACCACGTGAGCGGCGCGAGGTTCAGGCGGTAGGAAGCTTGTAGTCGGCGAACCGATCGCGAAGCGTCTTCTTCGAGAACTTGCCCACACTCGTCTTGGGGACCTCGTCGATGAACACCACGTCATCGGGCAACTGCCACTTGGCCAACGTCGGCGCCAGATAGTCGAGGACTTCAGCCGGTGTCATCGTGGCATCCTTCTCGAGGACCACACAGGCCAACGGCCGCTCGCTCCACTTCGGATGAGTCACACCGATCACCGCCGCTTCGCGGATCTTGGGATGGGCCATGAGTTCGTTTTCGATCTCGACCGAACTGATCCACTCTCCACCCGACTTGATGAGATCCTTGGTGCGGTCGAGCAGGCGAATGCGTCCGCGTTCGTCCACTGCGGCAACGTCACCGGTTCGCAACCAGCCGTCAGCGGTGAAACTCTCGCCGGCGCGTTCGTCGTTGTAATAAGTAGCGGCGATCCAGTTGCCGCGACACTGCAACTCGCCGCTCGACTCACCGTCCCACGGCACGCTGGTAGTGGTGCCGGGTTCGACGACTCGACACTCCACACCGAACATGGTGCGCCCGACTTGAGTGCGTAGATCTGCTTGGGAGTCGATGTCGAGGAGGAGTTGATCGCCATCCAGATGGCACACGGCTGCCAACGGGCTGGTTTCGGTCATTCCCCACGCCTGCAGGATCGGCAGACCCGTCTGCTCCCGATAGGCCTCCGACAACGCTCGCGGAACCGCCGACCCACCGCACGGAATCGCCCGCAAACTCGAGGTGTCCCGCCCCTTCAGTTCGGGCAGGACCCCCATCCAGATCGTCGGAACACCAGCGGCGATGGTCGCCTTCTCCTCCACGATGAGATCCGCCACGGCCTTCCCCGACAGATCGGGGCCCGGCATGATCAGATCAGCGCCGGCGGCCACTGCCGCGTGGGCCAGCCCCCAAGCATTCGCGTGGAACATCGGCACGACGGGAAGGATCGCGTCGCGCTCGGACACCCCGAGCCCGTCGACCAGCATGCAAGCCATCGTGTGCAAGAAGGTGCTGCGGTGCGAATACACGACTCCCTTGGGGTTGCCGGTGGTTCCGCTCGTGTAGCACATGCTCGCCGCCGAATTCTCGGGAACCTCCTCGAACTTGGCCGGCTCGGCCTTGGCCAGAAGTTCCTCGTAGTCGTGGCGCGGAATTCCGGCGAGATCGGCCGGGATATCGCCCTTGCCGTCGTCCATGATCACGAGGTGTTTCACCGTGGTGAAGCTGGGCAGGAGAGGAGCAAGGAGCCCGATGAGCGACCGATCGACGAAGATCACCTCGTCCTCGGCGTGGTTCACGATGTAGGTCAACTGCTCGGGGAAGAGACGAATGTTCAGAGTGTGCAGAACTCGGCCCGAGCACGGAGCGGCGAAGTAGAGCTCGAGATGTCGGGCGGTGTTCCAGGCGAAGGTGGCCACTCGACCGCTGGATGAAATACCGAGTTGATCGAGCACCGTGGCGACTCGCCTCGTGCGCTCCGCCCACTTCGCATAGGTGGTGCGCTCGCGCCCATTCGCCGTTGCCGTCACGATCGTCTTGCGTCCGAAGTAGCGCTCGGCGCGGTCGAAGATGTGGTTGATCGACAGCGGGACGTCCTGCATGAGTCCGGCAAAGCCGATCGACGATGAACCTGTCGAAGCCATGTGATCCCCTTTGAACGGCCCCGATGGTACTACGGCGCCGTGTTCACCTAGATTGCCGGAGATGTCCGACTTCGCTGCACCACGCCCGGAAGTCGCACCGATCCACGTTTCCGCCGCCGCTCGACGCACCATCCTGATCGCGTCCGGAACTCTCTTCGCGATCGGAACGTTCGGCTCCAACATCGGGCCCGCTTGGGTGGACGAACGACCGGCCGTGGTTCTTGCATTGTCGGCCCGCAACCGGAATCTCTTCGGGTCGGTGCCGTTCATCGATCCGTTGCCGTACGCATTACTCGGCTTCGGTCGATTGCTACTGGCCGGAGTGTGCCTGTTCTTCCTCGGACGCTGGTACGGCGAACGGGCCATCCGCTGGACCGAGAACCAAGTCGGGGAACTCCCGGCCATCTACCGCTGGTTCCAAACCGGGATCGACAAGGCTGGATGGCTCCTCGTCATCCTCATGCCGGCGAGCAATCTCGTCTGTCTGATGGCCGGTCATCGACGCATGTCGCCCCGGCTCTTCACAGCACTCTTGTCGGTGGGCATCGCCCTCAAGTTGGTGGTGTTGTGGGCTGGCGGCAAGGTCTTCGAGGATCAGATCCGATCGTTCCTCGGCTGGATCGAGGATTATCAGTGGTACGTGGTCGGCGGGCTGTTCGCCGTGTCGTTCCTGCAGTCGGCACGACAGGGACGACGCCGACTTCCCGATGTGATCCACGAGATCGAGCACCCCACCGAGGATTGACCCTCTTTGGCCGACCTCGGCTGAGTGCCGAGCGTGTCCTCGTTCTAGATTTCAGGGACTTCCCTACCGGGACCGAGAAGGAGACCACGATGGCCATTTCCGTAGGCGACAAGATCCCCAACGTTCAACTGCGCGTTCTCGCCGCTTCGGGCATGCCCGAGCCGGTGAACTCACACGACGTGCTCGCCAAGGGCACGGTCGTTCTGTTCGCAGTGCCGGGCGCGTTCACTCCGGGTTGTTCGATGATCCACCTTCCCGGCTACGTGAAGAACCGCGAAGCGTTGAAGGCCAAGGGTGTGGAGACCATCGCATGCATCAGCGTGAACGACCCATGGGTCATGGATGCATGGGGCAAGGCCCAGGGCGCCGACGGCATCGTGATGCTCGCCGACAGTGGTGACTTCACCAAGGCCATCGGCCTCGAGATGGACGGCTCGGGTTTCGGACTCGGCACCCGCTCGCAGCGCTACTCGGCGGTCCTGAAGGACGGAGTCGTGCAGGAGATCAACGTCGAGGACGGCCCCGGAGTGACCGTCAGCGCCTGTGAGGTCGTACTCGGCCACCTCTGAGCACTCAGCTCCCGCGTTGCGAGTGCTTCTGCACTCGCAACGCAACCGACTCCCAGACTGATAGGACCGACCTTTCGAGGGCTCCCGATACATTCAGTTCCCATCATCGGACGGGAGGGCGCCATGAGATGTGGAGTTTGCGGGGTCTCCAATGCCCCGGGCACGTCGTTCTGTAGTGAGTGCGGAACTCTCCTCGTCGTCACTCCTGTGGCTTCTCCAGAATTCGCTTCCTCGAAGGGATCCGGCGGGGTGGGAATGGTCGTCACCGCCGTCATTGCCATTCTCTCGACGTTGGCCTTGGCGGCCGTGCTGGTCTTCGTGTTCGTCGACGAAGACCCGAGCCCGCCTCCGACGACGTCGACAACCACGACCTCGATCCCAGTGGAACCACGGGATGAAGCAAACGAGCAATGGCAGTCGTTCTCCGCTTCGTTCCTGCAATCTCATACCAACCAGCCCTTCGAAAGCGATGGTCAGATCTACGCCATTGCGACGGTCGACGATGTTTCGTCGCCCCCGGCTGAGTCGGCATCGATCTCGGGTCTGGTGCTGCTTGGTTGGGACGGAGATCAATGGACGTCGGTCGATGGAATTCCTTGGTCGAACAGCCGATCCGAGCTGCAGATCGAAGTTCTCGGGGATCGACTCGTCGATCACCCGATGATCCTGATTTCGGGCTGCTGCCCCGAAGAATCGGCATACGTTTTCCGCATCTTCGACGACGAGCTTCGTGACATCGTGACCGACCTGCCGATCGACGAGTCATGGACACAGCTGAAGTTGACCGATCGCTCATTCGACTTCCTCGAATACACCGAGTGCATCGAAGGCGAGCAGATCACAACTGCCGACGGTGAAAGCACCTTCTTCTGCGACGTCGAACGGCGGACCCGTCTTGACATCTTGAGCGACGAAACGATCAGGATCAGCAACGAAGACGTACCTCATGATCGGCCACCGCTCTTGTATCCCAACGATCTCGGTATTGCTGGGGCCCTGATGACACAGCCCGAATGTGACGGCTCGTACGTCACTGCGGTCGGGGCATCGATCAGCGGCAGTCAAGCGCAGAATCGAGCGAACATCTCCCGCCTACTGACCAAGTATCCGGGCGCTTTGTATCTGCGAAACGATCAGACTTGCGGATCGCTGTGGCCCTCGATCGAGGGGCATCCGGTCTACCTCGTCTACTTCGGCCCATTCGCGACCAAGGCCGAGGCCTGCGATGCGCGGAGCTCCGGGCCCGACGACGCGTATGTGAGGCCACTCGACGAATCGACGAGCCACCACACTCGCGTCTTCTGTTAGACGCCCAGCGCGGCGTCGAGTCCGACAGTGAGGCCCGGCAATGACGCAATCTTCTTGCACGCCAGAACCACTCCGGGCATGAAACTCACACGGTCGTAGCTGTCCTGTCGGATCGTGAGGGTCTGGCCGGCCGCACCGAGGATCACCTCTTGGTGAGCGACCATGCCCCTCATGCGGATCGCGTGCAGACGTATGTCGGCCGGACCCTTGCCGCCACGCGCGCCGGCGACGACTTCATGAGTGGTGGGGTCGGCCGCCCACTCGCCTGACGCCGCCGCCATCCGGCGCGCCGTGGCCATCGCGGTTCCACTCGGGGCGTCGGCTTTGTTGTCGTGATGCAGTTCGACGATTTCCGCAGTGTCGAACCACGGCGCTGCCAACTCGGCGAACTTCATCATCAATACCGCGCTGATGGCGAAGTTGGCGGCGATCAGGCAATTCGACGTGGTGAACGACGATCGGAAATTCGACATATCGTCTTCGGAGAATCCGGTGGTGCCCACGACTGCGTGAACGCCATGCAATGCACACCAGGAAAGATTGGTTCGCGACGCAGCCGCCACCGTGAAGTCGACTGCCACCTCCACACCGGCATCGGCCATGGCACGAGGATCGCCGGCGATCGTCACGCCATGGACTTCTCGGCCCACGGCTGCTGGATCGACAGCGGCGACGAGTTGCAGAGCAGAATCAGCCGCCACGGCATCACACACCGTTGCCCCCATTCGGCCACCGGCCCCGAATACTCCGACCTTGATGGGCGCTGTGGTCATGGGCCGATCCTAGGTGACCGCTCGTTACCCGTCGGCCCCGATTGACCTTCGGCGTGAATCAACAGCGGTTACAGGATTCCGGCCCAGAGGCTCACTTCTTCCTCATTTGGTCGGTCGACGACCTTGCACTCCATATCGAAGAGCATTGTCGGACGACGTTGTGAGTCGAATCGGGGCCACGTCGGAATTCCAGAGTGTTCGGGCGAGCCATTCTTTGTGAAGTTCACCCACGCCGAGTGCACATTGTCGGCCAGTTGCTGCGGACCATCCGGGCCGACCAGGTACGAAGCGCGCGGATCCTTCAGATTGTTGAACACGAACGCCAATTCCAGTGCATGACACGCGCCGAGCATCCCGTCGTAGATCGGAGTACCCCAGTCGAACCGATACATCCAGACGTTCTTGTTGTACTTGGTCTGAGCCTCGGCCAATCGAAGGGCCGGCACGATGAACATCCGATCGCTCTCCACTGCTCCGGTGATCTGGAAAGGCAAGGCTCCCGGACGATTCGATTGATACAAACGAAATGCCGCTTCGCCCTTCTCGGCGTCGCCGAATGTCGCCTGCAGCAACCCCTTCACCATGCCTTCGTTGAACAATTCAGCCATGGCAACGACGAAGACGACCGACTCGTCCTTGGTGGTGCCAATGAGCATCGAAACATCGGCGGCACTCCCTGCGGCAACCGCTGAAATCGGCTGTTGCGGCAGAACGAAAGTTCCGTAGACCGGCTGGAACGGCATCGTGGACGGCGCAGCTTCACCAAAGATTTCCGGGTCGCGTGTGGAACCTGCTTCGGCGATGAGAGCGACTTGCACTTCGAGCAGCTTTTCGTCACTCACCGCATTCAGCGCGTCGATGTCGCCGGGAGCAACTCCCAGCCGACTCAGCACGACCCCCGCAATCCGCGAAGCCGTAGGGGCACTGATTCCGTTGTGGCCGGCTCCGCTCTGCGGAATCGCCTGCTGGAAAAGTCCCTTGGCACTCGGGGTGGCCAGAATCGTGGTGACGCTCATCCCACCTGCAGATTCGCCGGCGATCGTCACCCGATTCGGGTCTCCGCCGAATGCCGAGATGTTCTTCTTCACCCACCGCAAGGCTTCGATCTGATCGAGCAAACCACAATTGCCCGAATCAGCGAATTGTGGGAAGTGATCGGCCAGATGAAGGAATCCTTGCGCTCCGAGCCGGTAGTTGATCGTCACGCACACCACACCGTTGCGGGCGAATGATGCACCGTCGTAGACATGTTCGATTCCGCTGCCGCCGTAGAACGCTCCGCCATGTATCCACACGAAAACCGGCAGACCGGACGCCGAAGGGTCGGGCGTCCAGACATTCAGATTCAGACAGTCGGGTCCGGCTGGCGGAAGTGGCTGACCAAAAGGAGGCGGCAACTCCACCTGCAGCGAGATCTGACCGTTGACGGACGCATCCCTAACGCCCGACCACGGCTCGACTGGTTGGGGCGGCCGAAACCTATTGGCGCCCGACACGGGGGCCGCGTACGGAATTCCCCGAAACACATGCACCCCGTTCTCGTGGCCACCTCGCAATTGACCCGAAGAAATCTGAACTGTTGCCGACATGGCTCCCCCTCGACCTCGTTGATCGTTCCCCACTCACACACTTGCCGATGATGCCCGGCTGGGCAAGTGGTCAACCTGCAGATTTCTTCGGTGGGCGGACGCGAAAGAGGCCCGCCATCGTGGCGGGCCTCTTCACTTCATGGTTCTTGGTCGCTTCAGCGATGACGACGCGGGCCGCGATCGCGATCGCGTCCGCCACCACGACGGTCGCCACCACGGCGATCACCGCGGTCTCCGCGGTCGTCGCTGCCGGCTTCGCCGCCGGGTCCGAGGTCACCGAGTTCGCTCGCGATCTCGCTGTCGAAGGCATCCTCGAAACTGACCGACTTCGGGCCACTCGAGCGACCGCCACCGTTGGACGATGCGGACTCGTTCGAGGGCTCCGGGCCATCGCCCACCGGCGTCAGCGAAACCTTGCCCTTGTCGTCGATGTCGTCGACGCGGACTTCGAGTTCCTGCCCGAGAGTGAGCACGTCCTCGACGTTGTTGATGCGCTTGCCGCGAC